>CAYYRE010000015.1:0-7720 GCA_964473895.1 uncultured Lentimicrobiaceae bacterium
ATTTCGAGTATGTTCGTAAAATTCTTGGTTTTACTCTGTTGCAGAGGCTGGTTTCTGGTTTTCACGGTTTTCTTTTTCCATGAGCATTACCAGTTTTTGAAGTGCTGTTTTCACGTTTCCCACTTTTTCGAAAATGAGTGTGAGTTTTTCTTTTCTTTCTCTGATTTCGCAGCAGTTGGGGTGTTGTTTGATGGTTTCGATGATGTGTCCGAACAGTTCCGATTGGAAAAAGTCGGTTTCTTCGCTGCCGGTGAACACGCCGGTCATTTTATTAAATTTCAGGATGAGTTTTTCGAAACCGAGTTGTTGTGCTTTCCAACGCAGTCGCAAGGCGTCAAGCAGCGCTTCGGTGGCCTGTGGAAGCGGTCCGAAGCGGTCGGCCAGCTTTTGCCGGAAGGTTTGCAAAGCCTCTTCTGTTTTCAGACTGTCCAGTTCTTTGTATAAGGTGAGCCTTTCGGCAGCGCTGTTGACATAATTTGACGGGATGAAAATTTCCAGATCGGTTTCCAGCTGGCACTCTTTTACATATTCCTTTTGTTTTTTCTCCCGGGCAAACAAATCCTGAAATTCGGTTTCTTTTAATTCCATCAGCGCTTCGTCCAGGATGCGCTGGTACATTTCGATGCCGATTTCAGAGATAAACCCGCTTTGTTCGGCGCCGAGGATATTGCCGGCGCCACGAATGTCCAAATCGCGCATGGCAATGTTAAAACCGCTCCCCAAATCGGCATAATCGGTAATGGCTTTCAACCGTTTGCGGGCGTCCTGAGGCAGTGAAGCCAACGGTGGGGTCAGCAGGTAACAGAAAGCCTTTTTGTTGGAACGTCCCACGCGTCCGCGCAGCTGGTGCAGGTCGCTGAGGCCATAGTTTTGCGCATCGTTGATGATGATGGTATTGGCATTGGGAATGTCCAGTCCCGATTCGATGATGGTGGTGGCGAGCAGCACATCGTAAAGGCCTTCCACAAAATCCAACATGATTTTTTCCAATTTGCGGCCTTCCATTTGTCCATGTGCCACCGCTATGCGGGCTTCGGGAACAAATTTGTGCAGCATGTCGAAAACCTGCATGATATTTTGGACGCGGTTGTGCAGAAAAAATACTTGTCCGCCCCGGGCCATCTCGTACCGGATGGCATCGCGAAGGGTGTGCGGGTTAAACGAACGCAATTCTGTTTGTACCGGATAGCGGTTGGGCGGTGCGGTGTTGATGATGGACAGGTCGCGGGCCCCCATAAGTGAAAACTGCAATGTCCGCGGGATGGGTGTGGCCGTCAGTGTCAGCGTGTCTACATGGACTTTCATCTGCCGGATTTTTTCCTTGGCCGCCACCCCGAACTTTTGTTCTTCATCAATGATAAAAAGCCCCAAATCTTTAAATATCACATCTTTGCTCAAAATACGGTGTGTTCCGATAAGGATGTCAATCTTCCCTTCTTTGAGTTTTTGGAGGGTTTCTTTTTGTTGTTTGGCGCTTTTAAACCGGTTGATATAATCCACGGTAACAGGAAAACCGGCCAGCCTGTCGCTAAAGGTTTTGTAATGTTGCAGGGCCAGGATGGTGGTGGGGACCAGCACGGCCACCTGTTTGCTGTCGGCCACCGCTTTAAAGGCGGCCCGGATGGCAATTTCCGTTTTTCCGAATCCCACATCGCCGCATATGAGCCGGTCCATGGGATGTTCCTGTTCCATGTCTTGTTTTACGGCTTGTGTGGCTTTTACCTGGTCGGGGGTGTCTTCGTAAATAAAACTGGCTTCCAGCTCGGCTTGCAGGTAGCTGTCGGGAGCATAGGCATAACCTTTTGCCGCTTTGCGTTGCGCGTAGAGTTTGATCAGGTCGCGCGCAATGTCTTTTACTCTCGATTTCGTTTTGTTTTTTAGCCGGTTCCATGCGCCCGAACCGAGGCGATGCAGGACAGGAGGGGTGCCATCCTTTCCCACATATTTGGCAATGCGGTGCAACGAATGGATGTTCACATAAAGAATGTCACCGTTTTTGTAAATCAGCCGGATGGCCTCTTGTTTTTTGCCGTTATTTTCGATGACCTGCAGGCCATCAAAACGTCCGATGCCGTGGTCAATATGCGTCACATAATCGCCCGGGGTGAGGTCGTACAGCGCTTTGATGGAGAGGGCCTCTTTGCGTCCGAAACCTTCGCGCAAATGAAATTTGTGGTAACGTTCGAAAAGCTGATGATCGGTGTAGCAAAGGATTTTCAAATCGTGGTCCGAAAAGCCCGCGGTAAGGCTCCTGTTCACCGGGGTAAATTGGACAGGCGGCTGTGCACTTTCGCGGTCTATTTCTTCAAAAACGGCACGCAGCCGTTCGGTTTGTTTCGGATTTTCCGAAAAAATAAAAGGGCGGTATCCTTCTGTTTGCTTTTTCCGCAGGTTTTGTGCCAGCAAATCGAAATTTTTGTGGAAAGCAGGCTGGGGCGCCGTGCGAAAAGTAATCTCCGTGTACGGATCAAACAATGGGGTCAGCCCAAATTCAATAGTTGGCAGCCCGGATATTTTTTCCATAAAATTCCGGCCGTTGATAAAAAGTTGATCCGGCGGGAGGAATGCTTGTGTTTCGGATTTCCCAAAGCTGTTCAATGCTTTTTCGTATGCTTGCGTGATACGGTCGTGGATAAGTTGTACATCGGCCAGCCACCAGCGGGTTGTTTTGGGAAGATAATCGAAAAAGCTGATGCGCTTTTCTTCTATCCGGCGGTTTTGGATATCGGGCAACAGGCTGATGCGGTTGATTTTTTCCAGCGAAAGCTGGCTGGCAGGGTCAAAAGTACGGATGGATTCCACTTCATCGCCCAGAAACTCTATGCGGTAGGGATGTTCGTTGGAAAAAGAAAAAACATCCACAATTCCGCCACGCAAAGCAAATTGGCCCGGTTCGGCAACAAAATCCACCATTTCGAAATCGTATTCCAATAAGAAATCGGTAAGGAAATCCATGGAAACAGCTTCTCCCCGGCGGAGTTTCATGATGTTTTTGTTGAGATAGCTTTTGGTGACCACTTTTTCTGCAAGGGCTTCCGGATAAGTGACCACGATGGTTTTACGGTCGTCGGTCATAAACCTTTTGAGTACTTCCGTTCGCGACAGTTCGTAGGCTTTGTCCTGTTTTTCGGGTTCGTAGGGCCGTTTGTAGGTGGTAGGATAAAACAACACCTTTTTTTTGTTGTAGTCGGGAATGTTGTCGTTTAACACCGCCTCCAGATCATTGTAAAAATAAGCGGCTTCTTCTTTTTCGGGTAAAACCACGATGTGCTGCTGTTTTCCGCTTTTGCTGAACAGCGCTGCCAGTACAAGGGCGGTAGCCGAACCGGTGGTGCCGGCAAGGCGGATATGTTTTTCGTCCGGGCACAGCGCCCCCTCCAAAATTTTTATTTTGGGATGTTGTTGAAACAGATGCAGAAAAGCAGTGGCGTCCACTTTTGCGTGTACTTTGTTTTAGTCCGCAAAGATATTCAGAAATCAATCCGGTCGGGGCGAATTTCGTCCGTTTTCCCTGTATTTTAAGATTATGAACGGGCCTCATAACCCAAAAATGTTTACATTCGCTTTTTATTTTTCCCCGATGAACAAAATTGAATTGAAAAAAAGGTTGCTGGAGGTGTGTATTGCCCGGCAGCAAAAAACAGCCGCCGAACTGCAACAGGAGGTGGACGAAACACTTCGTTTGTCCAATGAATACGGTGCTCCCAAAGACCGGTATGATCCTTACCGCACCAAGTTGATGAACCAAAACAATCTTTTTGCCCAACAGCTGAAGCAGGCCAATGCTTTGCTGGTTACTTTACAAAAAATACCTTTGGACCGTGAAATCCGTTCGGTGGAATTTGGTGCCATTGTGATCACTGATAAACAAAAGATTTTTGTTTCGGTAAGTCTCGGAAAAGTTGAGCTGGACGGGGAGGTGTTTTATGCCATTTCGCCCCAAGTGCCGATTTTTGCTGCCATGCGGGGGAAAAAAGCCGGCGAGTCTTTTACTTTTAATGGCCGGAAAACCCAAATTCTGGACGTTTTCTAAAAACTTTTCCCGGATTTTTTGTTTTGCGCCGGGTGGGTTGTCAAACCCTGCCTGACGGTTTTGTGAAAATCAATTGCGAAAAGAGCGCAGGTAGTCCAAAATTCCTCTCTTTTCGGATTGAAAAAAGCCTCGGTTTTCTTATTTGGCCTCATTCCATATTTCTTAAATATTCATAAAGTTATCCTGAAAAAGGCCCAAAATTTTTAACTTTGGGTTTTTAAAAATTATTACGCATGGACAATAAAATATTACAGACAAAGAGCGAAAATGGTATTCTGCTGGTAACCATCAGCCGGCCGGAGGCCATGAACGCTTTGAACACACAGTTTTTCAATGAAATGGATGCGCTCATCGCTTCCGTAAAAGAGGATAAAACCATCAAGGTGATGGTATTGACCGGCGAAGGCAAAGCGTTTGTAGCCGGTGCCGACATTGCCGAGATGGTGAACAAAAGTCCTGAAGAGGGCGAAGCCTTTTCGCGGTTGGGACAAAATACTTTTCGTAGTCTTGAAAAGCTGGAAATTCCGGTGATTGCTGCGGTGAATGGTTTTGCCCTCGGGGGCGGTATGGAACTGACCATGGCATGCGATTTCCGTATTGCCAGTACCAAAGCCAAATTTGGGCAACCCGAAGTAAACCTCGGCCTGATTCCCGGTTACGCCGGAACACAGCGTCTGTCGCGCCTGACCAACCTCGGCACGGCCCTTTATTTGCTCATGACCGCCGATATGATCGGGGCCGAAGAGGCTTTGCGTATCGGGTTGGTTCAAAAAGTAACGGAACCCGAAGCGCTGCTTGATGAGGTCATGAAAATTGCCGCTGCCATTGCTTCCAAGGGGCCACAGGCCATTCGCAAGGTGAAACAGGTAGCCCGTGCAGGATACGAAATGCCTTTGGATGAAGGTGCTGACCTCGAAGCCCGTCAATTCGGAACCCTGTTTGGCGAAAACAGTGAAGGCCGTGAAGGTATGCAGGCTTTTCTTGAGAAAAGAAAACCGCAATGGGATAACAATAAATTATAAAACTATAAAAATCAAATGAATATGACTTACGACGAAAGATTGCAAAACGTTTCGGTCCTCGGCGCCGCCGGAAAAATGGGCAGCGGCATTTTGTTGCTTACTGCCGTGGAAATGGCCGACCGCGCGCTGTTGCCCGAAAACAAAGGAAAAACCTTTGTGCTGAACGCCATTGACGTTTCGGACGAAGGACTCGCCGGATTAATGAATTATTTGCGGGTGCAGGTCCGCAAAATTGCCGAAAAGAAAACCGTTTGGCTGCGAAAAATGTATGCCGACCGCGAAGACCTTATCGAAAACTTCGACATCATTGATGAATACATCTTTGATGTGATGAACATTGTGCGGCCTACTACGGCCATGGGGGCTGCATACGGTTCTACCCTTGTTTTTGAAGCCGTCAACGAAAACCGCTCTTTGAAAGTGAAACTGCTTTCGCAGATCAAACAAAACAACAAAAAAGATGTGTGGTTTTTTACCAACACCTCGTCCGTACCCATCCATTTGATCGATGAAGAAGCCGGTTTGGAAGGGAAAGTCATCGGTTTTCATTTTTATAATCCGCCAGCGGTACAACGTCTTGTGGAATTGATTCGTACGGAAAACACCCGGGATGAAGTGGTTGAGTTTGCCTATCAATATGCCAAAAACCTGAAAAAAGTGGTGGTTCCTTCCAATGATGTGGCCGGCTTTATCGGCAACGGCCATTTTATGCGCGACGGTTTATACGGTATCAGCGAAGCCCAACGCCTGGCCAAAGAAAAAGGGCTGCCTTTGTACAAAACCATTTATATGGTCAACAAGGTAACACAGGAATACCTTATTCGTCCCATGGGTATTTTTCAGCTGATGGATTATGTGGGGATTGATGTGATGAAATTTATTTTGGATGTGATGAATCCTTTTGTGAAAGATGAGGAGCTGCACAGCGACTTGTTGGATAAAATGCTTGAGCAGGGGATAAAAGGCGGCCAATACTCCAGCGGAGCACAAAAAGATGGTTTCCTCAAGTACGAAAAAGGGAAACCGGTGGCCGTTTGGGATGTGGAAAACCGGAAATATGAGGACATCGACAACTTTAAAGCCGAGTGTGATGCCCTCTTGGGCGACCTGCCCGAATCGGCCGTAGCTTGGAAATCCACCTTGCGGATGAAAAACAAGGACGAAGTCTTTACCCGCTTTTTCAATGATTTGAAAGCCATGGATACGTTGGGCGCCCGGTTGGCTATCCAGTACGGAAAACGTTCGAAAGCCATTGGTAAAAAACTGGTAAGTGATGGTGTGGCACACAACCAAGACGATGTGAATACGGTTATGCTAACCGGATTTTTCCATGCCTACGGTCCCATCAATAATTATTTCGATTAAACACGCTGCCTTATGAAAAAATTAAGAAAAAAAGTATACGTAACCGCCGGGTATAACACGATTTCCCTTGGTACGGGAAGAAAAGAATTTAATCCTAAAAAACCCCGTCCCGGCATTGAACATTACATCAAAGAAGCAGGGCAGGGAGTCCTGGCCCAAATAGGAGGGGCGAAAAATGTGGATGAATCGGTCATTGGCAACTTTATGGCCGGCCGTTTTAACAAACAGGGGCATATCGATGGGTTTATTCCTATGATTGATCCCGGGTTGGCCATGAAACCGGCTGTCAGGGTAGAAGGTGCCTGTGCCTCGGGCGGGCTGTCGGTGGTCACCGGCATCCGTCAGGTGCTGGCCGAAACTTCCGATGTGGTGCTTTCCCTCGGTGTGGAAGTGCAAAATACCGTAAAAGCTATTTACGGTGCCGATATTTTGGCTCTTGCCGGATGGTTTCAAAAACGGAAAAAAGGACATGCCTATTTTTTTCCGGGACAATTCAGTGACCGTGCCGGCGCCTACTACGAAAAATACGGTTATGAACGTTCCCGAAAAGGTATGGCGCGCTGGTATGCCAATGCCATCGAAAATGCCCGTTTGGATCCTACCGCCCAGGAATACCACAATACCAACCCCGACCCGTATGCCACGGCCTTGAAAATGCAACCCAACGGGAAAAATTTTGTGGATCACCTGACCGTGCTCGATTGTTCCAAAGTGTCGGATGGTGCTTCGGGCATTGTGATTTGTTCCGAAGAAGGACTGGCCCGCATTGGCATAGACAAAAAAAATGCCGTGGAAGTGGTAGGATTTGGCCATGCCGTGCGTGATATTACCAAAGACCCTACGGACTTAACCGAATTGGAAACCATTAAATTTGCCGCTCATCAGGCATTGGAAAATGCGGGCATTACCATCGATCAGGTGGGAACTGTGGAAACCCACGACTGTTTTTCCATTGCCGGGATTCTTGCGGTGGAAGCCCTCGGACTGGCAGCCAAAGGCGAAGGTGCCGACTATGTGGCGGAAGGAAAAACCGGCCGCAACGGTGCGTTGCCTTTCAATACCACCGGCGGCTTAATCGGCTGGGGCCATCCCACGGGCGCTACGGGTGTTCACCAAACGGTGACCATTTGGCAACAACTGACCGGAAATGCCGGTGATGCCCAAATTGAAATATCCCCCGACCGGCCTTACGGGTTGACCATCAACATGGGAGGCGACGATGTCACCGTTACCTCTGTGGTTTACAAAAGGGCCGAATAAACCTTTTTGTTAGTAAAACAGACAGGCTGTTCCGGGTTTT
>CAYYRE010000015.1:7820-23202 GCA_964473895.1 uncultured Lentimicrobiaceae bacterium
GCGGATGGCAAATTTGTTGTCTTCCTTTTTTCGTATTATCTTTGGTCGGAATTCATCTTTTAAAACAAAAACCTATGGCTGCAAAAAAAATTCTTCTTTTGGCCGGCGATTACGCCGAAGATTACGAAACCATGGTGCCTTTTCAGATGATGTTGATGGCAGGACATACAGTAGATGCGGTTTGCCCGGATAAAAAAGCCGGCGACCGGATCATCACCGCCATCCACGATTTTGAAGGTGACCAGACTTACAGCGAAAAAAGGGGGCACTATTTTACACTGAATGCTTCTTTCGATGATGTGAACCCCGAAGATTACGATGCGTTGATTTTGCCCGGTGGCAGGGCCCCGGAATATGTACGGCTCAACCAAAAAGCTGTGGAAATGGTGAAGCATTTTATGGACAACAACAAACCGGTTGCTGCCATTTGCCACGGGCCACAGCTGCTTGCTGCGGCAGCCGATCTGAAAGGCCGCAAAATGACATCCTATCCTGCCGTCGGCCCCGACCTGGTGAACCTTGGTGCCGACTATCAAAATGTGGAAGTGGATGATGTGGTGGTCGATGGTAATCTCGTTACAGCCCCCGCATGGCCTGCCCATCCCAAATGGATGGCCGCCTTTTTAAAAGTTTTGGGTACCCGCATCGAACCCTGAAAAGGAACATCTTGTTTCAAAAAAACCTGTTGCCTTTCCGGTAACGGGTTTTTTTGTTTAGGGAGATTTCTTTGTCTTTCTGCTCTTTCTGGAAAATATATTTTGTAAGGAAATTGTATCCTGTTCGTCAAAACATACAAGTAAGATGGCAACTATTTATTATTCACTTTTAAAAACTAAAAAAATGAGACGAATTTTTACTCTGATAACGATTGCTTTACTGGCTTTTGTTTTTCAAACGAGTGGGCAGGTTGTGGTGACCAATACCCTGAAGTACATTACCAAAAACCAAATGCTTTTGGCCAACGAAATTAACGAAAGCGGAGAGCCGTTTGCCGAGGCCCTGGGATACAACTTGGATGATCTGGATCCCATGGTGCTTAATCAGCCTGATTCTATTGCCTATACGCTGGGCATTGAAAACTATGAGTACTCACGGTATCAACTGGGTACGGTTATTTCACGTTCCGGTATTGGCCTGCATATGATGTGGGCTCCTTTTATCATGCAAATGGCTGCCATGGAGCCGTCCGGTTTCGATGGGGCTTTCACGGGAGGAACGCCCAACGGTTATAACGAGGATGATGAACTCATCAAAAACATGATGCATTTTGCCATGCTGGCCAACGGGAAACCCCCACAACATCCGTGGCCGCAGTTTGCCGAGTTCCGGTCGGGCAACCCGCACTTGCCGCAGGCCATCGATCCGCAAAATTTTACCCATGATTTTGCCACTTTGCGATGGGACCGCAGCCAAATGGACAAAACCTTGAACCTTGCCGCCATGGGGCAAACTTTAATGAAACAATATTTGTGGGCTCAGGATATGCTGGGGACTTTTCATGATTCCCTTGAAAATGAGGTTGTCCCCAATGGAAAAGTTTCACCCGATTATGCCGACAGTTCGGTTTTCGACCCGGACAACAATGTGTTTTACGGCGGTGATAACCTGGATGGATTTATTGGTCAAATTTTAACGGCCGAAGCGTTGAACAAAGTGAAATTCACCATTACAAATCTTGCTTTTGACGGTACACAACTCGGAATGGTTGATCCGGCAAATTATGACCCTGCCAGCGGTATTCGGTTTTTCCCCCATGCCGTGGAAGTAACCGAGATACCCGTTGCCGCCGGTTTGCCCCCCAAAGCCGGAACGTTAACCGTAACAGATTCTTCCAGCTATCTTTGGGATCAGCTTTCTTTTTTGTGGGGGACTTTGAATTTTCAAAACATGATGAACCCCAATGACAGTAGTGATGCACAACACATGGCCTACAAGGCGGTTTTTGACGGCGACCCATTTCCTGCGCCCATGTTGGTGACTGGTGTACCGGGACCTTTCGACTTGATGAAAGGAACCGGTAAAGTCCTATTTATGAACATTGCCGCCATGCATTTCGACCAAAATGCCGGTACCTTTGTAGATAAATCCGGTTTGTCCAATGGGAAACCTGTTTTGGGAACAACCATATCAGCGGTTAATGCCGGTTATGCCCTTGTTATGATGGCAAAGTTTGCCAGGGAGTTCAATGGCACTCCCTTGGAGCAAAAGGCCTCCGGGATGTTAAATACACAGGCACAGTTTATTTTGAAAAATTTCAGGGATTCTACCGGGGGTTACCAAAACGGAGTGGTGCTTTGGAGTAGCTTCGATAAGACGGATGAGGTTAAAACGGCTGTGGCACAGGCTGCTATTGCCCGGGGACTTTATGCTGCCTATGATTATACATCCAATCCGGACTTCCTAGCAGGTGCCGATGAGGCCTACCGTTATTTAATTGATGCGTTTTATTTGCCGGGGCTCCATGCTTTTAGAACGGAAGCCGGAAGAGATGAAGCAACTTATACTCCTTTGAATTTTGCCGTTATTGCAGGTGCGTTGCGCGAAGCCACATTGATAGGGGGACACCATGAAGCTTCATGGATTTATACCCGGTTCTTCAAAAAGGTAGCCAATGCTATGCAATTGTCCGAAGGAGAGAATACGGGAGAAACCGGCAATGATTCCGATGGCGATGGCATTCCGTACATTCCGCAACAATCCGATCATCTTCCACCCGTTTTTGCTTCGGAAGCCGTTTTGAACTTGTCGGTAACCGGAATAAAGGATACTAAAAACCTTATTGATCCCGATATTTCCATATGGCCCAATCCTTTCAAAACAGCTACAACGCTCGTTTTTCAATTGCCCCGGACGGGTAATGTTCTTGTCAGTGCATATGACCTTACCGGACGTAGGGTGGGCATAGTGTTTGACGGGACTTTGCCAAAGGGCCAAAACCGGGTACAATGGCATCCCAATGCTGCATTACGTGCAGGATTATACTACCTACGTATTCGGGTAAACCGGATTGATGTGGCAACAAAAAAATTACTGAAGGTGCAATGATCAACTTTTTTGGCTTGTTCATGTTGGCGGCCTCCCTTTCGGGGGCCGTTTTTTTGTTAAAAGTCGGGGAAAATTCATATCTTTGATTTTTTAATCATTCTAATTTCCGTTTGGTATTTTCCATGAAAAAGATTTTCAGGTATCTCATATGGAATGTGGCATTTTTTGTGAGCCCCATAGGGGTTATGGCCTCTTTGCCATCCGGAGATACGCTTTCGGCGGAAAACCGAAAGCCAGCCGATTTTGACAGCATTGGAAACTATTCGTTGCAACACAATGCATACGACAGCGCTGCCCGTTATTTTCAGGCAGCTGTCCGGCTGAAAAAACAGAAAAACGACACGGCGGGACTGGTATATTCGTACGAACGGTTGAGCCTGGCATTGCAGCGTGCCGGAAAATTTCTTCCGGCCATAAAAAATCAGATGTTAGCTGCCGAACTGAAATCCGAAGTTTTTAGCAGCTATTATCATCGTGTAAAAAATTTAATACCGAAAGCCAATGATTCTTTAAACCTGACACGGCTTTTTTATCGGTACGCTCTTTTCCTTTCCAACAGTGGAAAGAAAAATCAGGCCATCGATTATTACCTGGAAGCTTTGAAAATGGCACGTGACATGCACTACGACAAAGCCATTGTGGTGATTGCCAACGATCTGGCCGGTGAGTATTGGGACTTGGGAAAAAAGCAGCTGTCCACCATAGGCTATCGTGAAGCGTTGGCGGCAGCCAAGCGGTTGAACGACAGTAACCAAATGGCCGCCGTCTATCTGAACATCGGCGACAACTATAAAGAGCAGGGACAGTTGGAGGAAGGTATGAAACAAATGGTGAAGGCACTGCAAATTAAAGAAGCCCTGACCGATTCTTCCCATTTGAGTTTTTATTTTATCAAAGCGGCCGAGATAGCGCAGGCCTCACGCAACTGGAAAGGTTGGAAAAATTATATTGCAAAAGCCTATGCCATTATAAATATTGACCATTGTGCCAGCCCCATGGAGAAAGCGATTATTTACAATCACCTCGGTGGCATAGCCGAAATGGAAGGACAGGACAAAAAAGCGTTGAAATACTACGATACGCTCATGACCATTAGCCGGAAAATAGATTATATCAACGGTATAAAATCGGCTTTGGACAGCCGGGCAGGGATATATAAAAAACTGGGCCGGCCTGAAAAAGCGTTGCAACTGTTGCAGGCTGCCGATCAGTATGCAACCGAAAACCCTTTTTATCAGATCAAAAGCCGGAATGCCAGGGCTGAACTTTATCTCGAAACAGGACATGTAAAAAAAGCCCTGCCGCTTTTGAAACAAAATATTTCTTCCGGATGGCTGTCGAATTATGCCGGTGAAAAACTGCGTACTATAAAACTGCTTTACAGAGCCAATGTTAAACTGAATCAATACCGGGAAGCTTTCCGGTGGAACGATTCGTTGCAGAATTTCGAAAATTATCTTCGCGATAAAGAGGTCCGTATGCGCATTGCCGAGCTGGAAACAAAATATCAAACCGAAAAAAGCCGGCACACCATTGGTCTGCTGAAAGCCAAAAATGAAATCTACAATCAACAAATCCGTTTTGCCGTGGTGATGATCATGGTGTTGATTATTTTTATTGCGTTGGGCATTTTTATGGCACGGTTAAACCGGATGCGGGCCGAATACCGTGAAAACCTGTTAAAACAACAGCTGCTGCGTTCGCAAATGAACCCGCATTTTATTTTTAATGCGCTGGCTTCCATACAACAGATGATTCAGGAAGGAAAAACGCAAAAGGCTTCCTTTTATTTGCAGCGGTTTGCATCCATTGCCCGACTGGTGCTCGAATATTCGCGGGAAGAAAGCATCCCGTTGGACAAAGAAATCGAGGTGCTTACGAGTTATATCGAGCTGGAAAAACTGCGCTATGGTGACCGTTTCCGGTATACATTGCATTTGCCGGAAGACCTGGAAACCGAATTTATCCGGATTCCGCCCATGTCTATCCAGCCGTTTGTGGAAAACGCCATAAAACACGGCCTGAAAGACAAAGAAACCGGCGGCCTTCTACAGCTGTTTTTTGAAGACCTCGGCGATGTGCTGAAAGTAACCATTGAAGACAACGGCCCGGGAATTTATCAGATGCGTCAGCAGTTGCGTGAACAGCATAAATCCATGGCTTTGGATATCTTTGACAAAAGGAGAAATTTGTTGCAGAAAAGATACAAACGCAAATTGTCCATTCGTTTCATTGACCTGCGTGCGGAAGGAAAAAGCGGTACGCGTGTCATTATTCATTTACCTGTTTTGTAGCTATGACAAAAGCCATTATTATCGATGATGATCCGCAGCAACGGAAAGTTCATAAACAGTTGCTGGATAAATTCTTTCCGCAGGTTCATGTGGTGGCGGAGGCCGGCTCGGTAAAATCGGCTGTGGAAGTCATACGGAAATACCTTCCCGATTTGGTACTGCTCGATATTGAAATCATAGGGGGGAACGGATTCCAGGTGTTGCAGCTGCTGAAACCGTATACTTTTAAAGTGATTTTTATTACCGCTTTCGATCATTTTGCCATCAAGGCGTTTAAGTTCAGTGCCATGAATTATATCCTCAAGCCCGTGGATGAGGAGGAGTTTTTGACGGCAATGCAGGAAACCTTGCAGTCCATTGATTCCGAACAAAGCCTTTTGAAACAAAACGACTACCTGATGGATTTCTATAAAAAAGAAACCCAGCTCGGTCGCATTGTGTTGCGTACCACCGACTCATTGCACGTGGTGGATATGTCCGATATTGTTTACTGCCGCAGCGACAATGCCTATACCACCTTTCATTTGATTTCCGGGGAAAAAATCATGGTTTCCAAAGGGATGAAAGATTATGTGGAACTGTTGAAAGATTACGGCTTTTTCCGTCCGCATCAGTCCTATCTTGTCAATCTGAACTATGTCAAACGGGTGGATAAAGGCGAAGGTGGTTTTGTGGTGATGAAAACAGGCAAAGAAATTCCCCTTTCGTCCCGTCAGAAAAAACGCATTATTGAATTTCTTGAAAAGTTGTAGTACTTCTTTCACTTGTTTATAATTTTGTATTGCGTTGTATTTTAACGCATTATCAAATTCCCCTCCTCGGAGGGGTAGGGGTGGGTTTATGATAATTCTTCTGTGTGCCGGTTAGCCGCCATGTTCGTTTCAACTGCTGTTTTTCGCGTTTTATTTTTTCACGCTTTTTGTTTAAACCTATACGGATTCAAACCCAAACCCTGCGAATTCAAATCGGTACTTTACTTGTCAAAACCCCGGCGTACTTTTACCTTGAATTTGTACATCTAAATCAAAGTAAAAGTGAAAAAAAAGGTTATTCTTTTTGTTTTTTTGGTTGCCGGATGGAGTCTTTCGGTATTCGCCCAAACCATCAAGGTTCCCGTTAAAGAAAAGGTGGTGAACCAGGTCAATACCCGTGCCAACAATGATGTGGACAAAGCCCTTGACAAGGGTTTTGATGAAATTGAAAAGGGGATCGGCGGTTTGTTTAAAAAGAAGCATAAAAAACATGGTCATGCCAAAGCAAAAGCAGGACAGGCAGTGGATCAGCCGGCTGTAAAACAGTCGTCGGCAAAAGCCGTGGCCGACAATGCAACTCCCCCCACACACAAACCGGAGGTAAAATGGGCCAAATATGATTTTGTGCCCGGCCAAACCGTCATTTTTGAAGACGGCCCGGCTAAGGATGAAGAAAACGGTGAGTTTCCTTCCCGTTGGGATTTATTCCGAGGTGGTGCCGAAATTGCCGAGGTTGACGGAGAACCTGTTATAATGTTTATTACGGATGCCGGAAATATGTATAGTAAAGGAATAGTTCCCTATTTAAAAGATGCAGACAAAGACTATTTACCGGAAATTTTCACCATTGAATTTGATGCTTATTATCCTCCAAAAGTTTATAATAACAGGTATTATCTTTCTTTTTATGATAGAAAAAATCAAAAGCGATGTGATATTCCTCAGATAGAATTTAATGTAAATGATATTGAAGCAGGAAGCAGTGAAAGTGTTTATAAAGGAAAAGAAAGAGGAAATTGGGATGAAATTGGGGGATGGCGTCATTTTTCAATTGCCTATACAAAAGGGAAATTAAAAGTTTATATGGATGACCAACGTATGATTAACATCCCACACGCTAAAGGAAACCCAACAGGAGTAACATTTGCAGGAAACTTTGAAAATTCATTTATCAAAAACATCCGCATAGCCAAAGGAGGAGTCAAATATTACGATCGTGTGCTTTCGGATGGAAAAATTGTGGAAAACGGTATCCGTTTCGATGTGAACAAAGCCACCCTGAAACCCGAAAGCATGGGGCCCATCAACAAAATTTACAAACTGATGGTTAAATATCCCGACCTGAAATTCAGTGTGGAAGGCCATACCGACAGCGATGGCGATGCGGCTTCCAATATGAAACTGTCGGAAGCGCGGGCCAAAACGGTTATGAATCAGCTGATGGCCATGGGTATTGCCGCCGACCGTTTGAAATACAAAGGGCTGGGCGAAAGCAAACCCATTGGCACCAATGCCACTCCCGAAGGAAAAGCCAACAACCGGCGGGTGGAATTTGTCAAATTTTAAAAGGAACGGGCCGTGATGGCCTTTTTCTGTTTTATGAAATATCTTTTTACATATTGAAATTGTTTAAAGTTCGCCAAAAAATATTATTTGCTGAATTATCAAGAGTTAAAGTAATCTTCATTTCGTAAACTTTAAACAACTTTATTACAAACTTTAAAAACTGTTATTATGAAAAAATCCTTACTGTTTTTTTTACTCTTTGCCGGATTTTTCGCTTTTCTCCCTGCTACCATACAGGCGCAGGCCGTCACCGGCGTTACACTCAACAAACACACACTGGCACTTGGCCTATGGAAATCCGAACAGTTGACCGCTACTGTTACTCCGGCTGATGCGACCAATAAAAACGTGAGTTGGAGCTCTTCCAATTCGACCATAATTTCCGTGGACAATTCCGGTTATGTTACCGCTAACAAAGATGGAGTGGCTACCGTTTATGTAAAAACCGAAGAGGGAGGTTTTACAGACAGTTGTGTGGTTACCTGTACGGTTTCTGATGCGGCCAACATTAATGAGTTTTCGTTTGTTGGCGAAAGCCATGCGGTTAGTTTTGCCGTTGACCAGGGCAAAATTACCGGGTTTATGCCATATGGAACCGATGTTGCCAACATGACGGTTGCCGCTTACCGGATTTCGCCCGGGGCTTCCATTGCACCGTTGCCCGAATCGGTGCATGATTTTAGTGATACCGTACAATTTGTGGTGACGGCACCCGATGGAAAAACCCAAAAAACCTGGAAAGTATTTCCCCAGGTCTTGCCGGATTTGTCCGGAACCCAAAAAATAGAACTGACCTTTAAAACGGCTCCGCAGGGTTGGATTGCCGATACGGTATCCTGGGAGGAGAACAACATTCATTTCCTTATCGATTATCCTGACGCTTCCGATACGACCTGGCCCCCTTCTGCGGAAGTCGGCCTCGATCAGGACTATTCGCATGAGATGGGGGTTTCTTTGTTTCCCGCCTCACTGCGGTTTTATCTTGAAGACACCAACAAAGTCATTGTGGCTGCTTCCATGTACATTTTGGAAAATTGTGATGACAGTTGTAGTTATGTTTCTTTTTCCGGTACGGGTGGCACCCAAATTAAATACATTGATAAAATGACCCGCTCGTATCATTTTTTCGACCTGAAAAATGTCAGGGCGGCATCCGGGGTGTTGCGTTCCTACGAAGGTTCGTTTTCGGGAATAACCTTTTGGATTACCAATAAAGACGGTTCGGTCAATCATCCGCCGGTAGCCGATGCAGGTCCCGACCAAACGGTATTCCAAGGTGATACCGTCCGTTTGGATGGTACCGGTTCATACGACCCGGATGGCGATTCGATTTCTTATCACTGGAGTGCTTCCGGCGGTATTTTGCTGACCGATTCCACCGGTGCAACTCCTTCGTTTAGAGCTCCTTCCTCGGAAATCGGCGGCACACGCATTTTTTCTTTTGTTCTTGTGGTTAACGATGGGAATCTTAATTCGGCAGGCGATACCGTTCTCATTACGGTGAAACAGAAAAACCTGGCACCTGTAGCATGGTTTGATATAGATTCAGCCTCGGTAACCGGCGGAGATACGGCCTACATTGACGGGCACTATTCTTACGATCCCAACGGCGATTCATTATCGTTTCACTGGTGGACCGACCCGGGAGCGGGAATTGTCTTTTTCGATTCTACGGCCATGGATGTGCGTTGCAGCACGCCTGAGGTTAACCGTGACACGACATTTAATATTTATTTGAAAGTAGATGATGGTCTGCTTTATTCACCGCCGGATACTTTTTATTTGCGGGTATTACGTCCCAACCGGATACCTGTGGCCGATGCAGGTCCCGATCAAACGGTATTCCAAGGCGATACGGTCCGTTTGGATGGTACCGGTTCATACGACCCGGATGGCGATTCGATTTCTTATCACTGGAGTGCTTCCGGCGGTATTTTGCTGACCGATTCCACCGGTGCAACTCCTTCGTTTAGAGCTCCTTCCTCGGAAATCGGCGGCACACGCATTTTTTCTTTTGTTCTTGTGGTTAACGATGGCAGGATAAACTCGGCACCGGATACGGTATTTATTACGGTTCAAAATGTAAACCATCGTCCCGTGGCGTGGATTGACTTGAATCAGATACAGGTGAACGAAGGCGATTCGGCTATTGTGGAAGGCCATTATTCGTATGATCCGGACGGTGACTCCCTTTCTTACTCGTGGCGGGCACAGGCAGGTTCCGGCATTCGTTTTGCTGATTCTACCGCCATGGATCCCCGTTTCGGTGCACCTATGGTAGCCCGCGATACCACCTTTGAAGTGTATCTGAGGGTAAGTGATGGACAACTTTTCTCGGAACCCGATACGGCTTATGTTCATGTTATTCATGTAAACGGAGTGCCCGTAGCCATACTGCAAAAACATACCGCTCCGGTATTCGACGGTGATACCGTTTATCTTGACGGAACCGCTTCGTATGACCCGGATGGCGATACGTTGTCCTACAAATGGACCTATTCCAAAGGAATTTATCTTGCCGATTCGGGGGCTACGGCGTGGTTTATAGCACCTTCGGTACAAAAAGAAACACCCTATTTTGTTTCGCTTGTGGTGAACGATGGAAAAGCCGATTCGCCACCTGATGTTGATACAATCTTGGTTCAACATAAAAACCATGCTCCGGTAGCTGTAGCCGGTTATCCCATTCAAATGAACGAAGGCGATTCTTCTTATTTGTACGGTTCTCTTTCCTACGATCAGGATGGCGATCCGTTGACCTATTCCTGGAAAATTCCTGACGGTTTTTGGATTGATGATTCCACAAAAGCCGATGCCCGTATCCGTGCTCCCATGGTTTTGCACGATACCGTTTTCAACTTTATTCTGACTGTTTCCGACGGACAGCTTTCTTCTATGCCCGATACTTGCCGTGTTACGGTGAAAAATGTAAACCAGGCGCCTGTGGCCAGAATTGTTTCCACCGAACAGGTTTTTTACGGGGTTTCCGTAAACGAAGGGGATACTTTGTGGATTGATGGCAGCCCTTCGTACGACCCGGATGGTGATCCGATTACCTACGATTGGTTTATCCCGAAAGCCATCGATAGTTATCATTACGATTCGGTCAAGGTGATGATTATAGCTCCCGAAGTAACACAAACCACTTCTTTTGATGGCGGACTGAAAGTCAATGACGGCGTACTCAGTTCATCGAAAGACCTGTTTATTATTCGCGTTTTAAACGTCAATAAAGTCCCTGTGGCGTTTGCCGGAAAATCTTTTGCCACCCTGTCGGGTCAAACGGAAGAGCTGGATGGTTCGGGTTCGTACGATCCCGATGGTGACTCGCTGCGCTTTGTATGGATAGCTCCTTCAGGGATTTCCCTGGATGATGCCCATGCCGTAAGCCCCATATTTACTGCTCCGCAGGTTACTGTGCAACAGGTGCTTACCTTTAAACTTGTGGTCAGCGACGGAAGTCTTGTTTCGGATACCTCTACGGTGGAAGTAACGGTGAAACCCATTGAAGCCACTTTGCGCGTGGCAGCTACCGTAAACGATACAACCATTCCTTACAACATGCGCCACATTACGTTGTATTATCAAAATCCTGCGGGACGTTGGGAAATGGAGAATGTTTTGTCGTACAACGAAAACGGTGATACTTATTATGCCGTCTGGGAAGGCGAATGGATGGTGACCGTTGATCCCGTGGGCGATGATGCCGGATTTGTTACCACCTTCTATGGCGATGTAACGGATTGGCAAGCGTCCAATACTTTCCATGTTACCGGCGGTGCTGAAACACAGGTGACCATCCATTGTGCCCCTGTGGCTGCAGCGATGACCGGAGATGGCAGCATCGATGGTTTTATTGCCCGCGATACAATAACAGCAGGCACGGCACGGAATACCGTTTCACACATGGAAGGTACCCGCGACAATACCGTTCCGGCGGCAGGGGTGACTATTTTCCTCTACCGTTCGCCGGATGATGCCTTGCTGAATTCTACACTAACGGATAAGCAGGGAAAATACAGCTTTAAAAACCTGCCTTCCGGCGGATATTACCTTATTGTCCAGTTGCCCGGGTACGACCCCAATACCCCTTGGACTGTGGAAGTGTCTGATGACACCACTGCTGTAACCAACGTAAACTTCGTGGTGAGCGAAGGCGACCAGAGCATTACGGATATCAACAACCGGCAGGAGTTGCAGGCGCAAACTTATCCCAATCCGGTGAACAGTTATTTGAATATCCGGATAGACGACCGTGCCAGGGGTGCCGCATACCGCTTGTATGATATTACCGGACACCTGATTATGAGTGGTAAACTGGAAAACCGTGTGAATCGTCTTGATTTGGGAACATTGCAAAAAGGCATCTATTTGTTGAACATGCGTTCCAACGACAAAGTAGTCACCCGGAGGATTATAAAACAATAATAGAAATCCCATTCCGGCGGGGCGCTACCAGCGCCCCGCCGGAGTTTTAAACACATAAAATAGATGAACCAGTTGTTATGAAAAAATACGGAGTGGCCATTCCGTTTTTGTTACTGTTTTTGTTTCCGGTAATTTTTCAGCATTGTGCTACACACCCTGTTGACCATTCGGGCTTTTTGCCACCGGTTAAAATTCAACTACCCCGCAATGCGAAAAATGATCCTGATATGGTCTCTTTTGTACTGACAACCGAAAACCATATTAACAGCCTTTCCAACCGGCTGGAAACGGTGGCCACCCGCGGCAACATGCTTTTGAGAAAAAAGGATGTTTCGTTTTTGGAGAAAATAAAATTGATGAAGATAAAAATTCAAATTGTGAATGGCACCAATGCCTTAATAGGGGAGTTGGAGAAAGTGCAACAATATAGGCGTGATCATCCCAAGGAGGTAAAAGATCGTGATCACGTGGCAGCCTGTGAGTCGCTCTCCCGGGCCATAAAAAAAAGATTGATGGATTTAACCCGTAAATATAATGAACTGTTCACCTTATAAAATTTAAAAAAATGTTTTCAAATCAAAAAAGACCCTTTAATGGAAAAATGCACGCTGTTATCTTACTGATAACCGGTTTCTTTCTTTTTCATTTCGCCGTTCAGGCTCAGGTGGGCCAGGCCAAACGTTATCATGTTAAGTCGGCAAAAATTTCCTACCGGATTTCGTCTCCCGAAGGCCAAGGCACAACCATCCTGTTTTTCGACCGGTATGGCATGCGCGAGTCCAAACACGAAACGCTGCAAAAAAACGGAAAAACCGTCAAAGACCAGCTGACAATTATCAATAACGGGAAAGCCTATGTGATTAATCTGCTGGACCATACGGGTATCGCCAAAGATATTAGCGGCAACATGCAGATGATGCAAATGGCCGGAGGAAAAGACATGTCGGCTACCGGCATGAAGATGCTCAAAAGCATGGGCGGAAAACTGACCGGCCACGAAAATTTCCTTGGTAAAAATTGCGAAAAATGGGAGCTGAATACCATGGGAAAAACCACCATGCTCATTTGGCAGGGAATTCCGCTGAAAACGGAAACCCGTGTGATGGGGATGACAAACGCTGAAACGGCCATTTCGGTAAAAACGGGACAGACTTATGCCGAAGCCGACTTTCAGCCTCCCCGGGGAATAAAAATGGAAACGCCTGAGCCCATGAATATGGGCGGCATGCAGATGTCGGCGGATGACAAAGCACAGATGAAAAAAATGATGAACATGTCCTATGCCGATTTTAAAAAACTCATGAAACAAAAAGAACCCGATATGAGCGAGGAGGAGTTAAAACAAACTTACAATATGATGAAGCAAATGGGGAAATACATCAAATAATCACGAAAAACACAATTAACTATAAATCAAATAAATAAAATTTAAAATTATGAATTGGTATTTAAAAGTAATCCGCCAGTATGCCGACTTTAACGGTCGTGCCGGCAGAACCGAGTATTGGATGTTCGTTCTGTTTAACATTATTTTTTCCATGGCAGCCAGTGTTTTGGACTACCTGATGGGAACCGTTTATGTCTTTGGTGGTCTTTATTCGCTGTTTGTGTTGATTCCGAGTATCGCCGTAACGGTTCGCCGTTTGCACGACATAGGAAAAAGCGGCTGGATGATACTCATTTTGCTCATTCCGGTGATTGGCGTGATTTGGTTCCTCGTGCTTATGGTTACGCAGGGAACACCGGGTGAAAACAGTTATGGTCCCGAACCCGTATCCGAACTACAATACATTCATTAACCTTTATCATTTAACATGAAATATTTTCTTTCTACAGCCATTGCTTTATGGCTGATGGCCGGAATGGCCATTGCAAAAAAAGCCCCGGTAGCCGGCGACTGGCTCCTGACAAAAGTTGAAACATCCAGAGGCTTACGCGAGGTTTATATCCCGTTGTCTTTTCAATCCGACGGTAACTTTATCGCCATGGACAGGAAAATGGGTACCTGGAATTACAATAGCAAAGCAAAAACGGTCCATATCGACTCCCGACAATTTAAGAACATGAACGGGGAGAATGATGTACTTAAACTCACGAAAATGGAAATGGTGCTGAGTCATGCCGGAAACAAGATGCATTTTATCCGGATGGATAAAGATAAAATCTCCGGAGAAAACAAAAGTTCGGGTTTCCTCGGTACCTGGAAATTATCTGCCGACCATCCGGAAACCCTCCGGTTTATCACTTTCTCGGAGCCTGATGATTTTACTTATGTGGAAAAGCAACCGGGAATGGTCTCCAAAAGCAGCGGAAACTGGATATTTGATAAAAAAAACCATACCCTCATCATGATGGTGATGGGACGAAATAAGGGATTCAAGGGGATGAATCGGGTAGTTTCGTTGGATAAAGATGGTTTTACATTGAATAACAAAGGCAAAACCCTGAAAGCCGTAAAAGCAAAAACACAGGCGAACATCGAACATCTTACCTTTTCAGAAAAAGATTTTTTTGATGCCGATGGCAATTTCAAATATGAAAACGATGAGCAAAAGTTACCCTGGCAGGATCCGTCGGCCATGATGGCTTACCTGCAGAATATTCATAAACTCACTTACACCTATTCTGTTCTTGTTCAAGGGGATAATGTTTTTAAAAACAGCCTGTTGTCCGCAAATGTGAAGGTTGATGAGGAGGGCCAACGTGCCTGTATCGACTTTATCTTTTACGGATACGACAAGGAACATCTTCCCGAGGATACTTCGCTGCCACCGAACTGCATGCGCCCGGATGATCTTTATAACAAACTTTTTCCCCAAAAGGAAATGGATTTCCGGGTAACCGGAAAAGAACAAATCACTACCCCTGCCGGCACTTTTGCCTGCACGGTGGTCGAAGCGATGGGCGATCGTGAGCAACGCTACAAAATGTGGCTGGTCGATGACAAACCGGGTGTTTATGCCAAAATCATTGATGAAAAACCGGACAAGAATTTAGGATATTATCACCTGTTTACATTGAAAAGTGTAAAATGATAACAGGCGGAATAACTTTGCTGTGAAGTTGTGTAAAGTTCGCCCAAAATATCATTTGCAATAAATTGTAAATCAGCAAATAAATCCAGAACATTCCCCTTTTGGAAGAGCCTGTCCCGTTTTACCGGGAGGTGTAGGGATAGGTATATAAAAAAGATATTTATTTGCTGATTTATCAAGTAATTAAAGTAAACTTTAAACAACTTTTATTCCTTTTGAAACACAGTTTTTACTCCATTTAAAATTTAAAAAATGAAAATAA
>CAYYRE010000015.1:23302-30065 GCA_964473895.1 uncultured Lentimicrobiaceae bacterium
TATTCCTTTTGAAACACAGTTTTTACTCCATTTAAAATTTAAAAAATGAAAATAAAATTTAATTTTCTGCTCTTTATTGCCGGTATGATACTGCTGACGCTTCCTGCTGCAGGACAAACCTTTTGGGGGATGACCTCAAGGGGCAGTACTTTTCAGGGCGGAACCCTTTTTAGTTACAACGTGCAGACCAACAGCTGCAAAAAAGAGTTTGAGTTTAAACCCAATCCGGTTTTTGATGCCATTAATATTTTTGAAGAAAGTCCGCAGGTTTATATCGGCGTTTGTAGAAAATCATTTGCCGACAGCTTGACCCAGCCACAGGACGGAAACGCCATATTCCGCTATGACGCATCAAAAGGTTCCACGGAAATTGTGGCCGGACTGCCCTATTATTTTAAACACTGGAACGGCGGTTTTAAACCGGGAGAAGCCGACATTATTTATTTTCGGGGAAACATCATTGGCATGATGCGCTATGGCGAAGATACCATGAAGTTGGTGAGTTATTCCGTTGCCAATAACAGTTTGAAAGAAATTTCTACTTATTGTAGTAATTCATGGCCCGGCGATGGGAATTACAGCTATAACGTATCGGAGTGTTATTTCACTGCGGTAAATGATACCACTGTTCTTTTCAGTCTTGGAAAATTCAAACAGGTAGGGGGAAGCGGTATCCTTGGCAAAGGACGCGATTTCTTTTCGTACAACCCGCAAACCGGACATGTGGGAATACTTTTCAACATTCCCGATTCCATCAAAGTGTATCCTCACGGCCCTTTTACACAAACCAAAAACGGACGCCTTTTATGTCCTGCCTCCAAAAATATCCTGGAGGTGCATCTCGCCGATTCAACCTATTCTTTTGTGACGCCGTTCGGTTCCGGATATTTTGTCAACGGAAAAATGATGCCGGCCACCGACAGTACTTTGGTAGGATTGTATTCCAACGGTGATAGCCGTCTGTTTGAATACGACTTTAAAAACGATACGTTGCTTGCGGATTATCCGCTTCGGCGAAAAAGCCGTTTTTACAATATGGTGGAAAAAAACGGAACCCTTTACTTTTCGTTGGTTTACGGTGATGATTGGCCTGAAATTTTGGCCTATCAACCCGGAGGAGCCGCCCCCGTAAAGATTTTTGAGCAATCGGAATATGATCAAAACCCGATACAATACCTTGCCGAAAGCTCGGATAACGGTACTCTGCTTGTCATGTCGTACGGTTTGTCGAACTATTACATTCAAAAAAATGCTTATATCGACCAGGTGCGTTTTGATTATGACGGCGGCAATTTTTACAGCTACCAAAACGGGGCCACACCGGAAGCAGACCTTTTGCTGGCTTCCAACGGAAACCTTTACGGCATAGCACCCAACGGCGGAAAAGGAAACTTTACGCATGGTGACGGAACGCTCTTTGAAATAGACCCGAAAACCAAAGCATTCCGTGTTTTGGTCAACTTTACGGGGAAAAACGGTGGTTTTGGCGATAAGGACAGTTATGGCAGCCATTTTGGCAAAGGACAAAACAACCTCATTGAAGTGAACCGAAAAATTTACGGAACAACCTATACCAATGGCGATTATAATCGACATTTGGGGCCGGGATACGGAACGGTTTTTACCTACGACCTCAGCCGCAATTATGATAATTTCCGGAAGATTTATGATTTTAATGTAAACGATACGGCAGGCAACGGCCGCTTCCCCATGTCGGGGCTGACCCTGGCTGCCAACGGAAAGCTCTACGGAACCACTTTCTCGGGAGGAACCGGCATCAACGGCCGCGGTGTGTTGTATGAAATCGATCCGGCACAAAACGATACTTTCCGTGTGGTCATTCGGATGCCCGATACCTGCCTTCCTCCCGAAGACAACCTCGTAGCGGCCGGCAACGGAAAAATGTACGGCCTGGCCACTTCCATGGATTCACCCAATGACGGCCAGAAATGGGCCATACGCGAGTATGATGTGGAGAACGGTACCTTTACCGATATCTACCGGTCGGTGGCGCCATACGAAAAAAATTATTCCCAATTTGTTTACCAAAACAACAAATTGTATGGCGTTGTTACCCGTGGCGGTAATAATGACAAAGGCTATCTTTTTGAATTTGACCTTGCTACCCGTCAACTGGCGCAACGGGTCATTTTCCCGCTGAATGGCAGCAAAGGCATGTATCCCAAAGGAAACCTCACCTTGAGTTCAACCGGTACCTTGTGGGGGTTCACCACCGATCGCATGCTTTACGAGTACAACCCGGCCGATACTTCTCTTACCGGGCATTTCCGGTTTGCCGAATACATTGGCAGCGACCCGCTGTACAGTTGCCTCACGGAAGTGGAAGGCGACCATACTTCCATCCGGAAAAACAAACGGTTTGCTTCCGTAAAAGCCTTTCCCAACCCCGTGGTGGATAATGTAAAATTTGTTTTTGAAGACAACGCGTTCCGCCGTGTGCAATATGCGGTGTATGATGTTTCCGGGCGCAGGGTGTCGCAGGGTACGGCACAGGTGAGCGGATATGTTTTTATCAGTTTTTCCGGTTTTAAGCCGGGTGTTTATGTGGTGAACCTCCAGGCAGGAAATGAAACCTATTCGAAAAAAATTATCAAAAAATAAAATAGAAAATGCTTAAAATTATGCCGGTCAGGACCTCTGCTCATTCGGGTTTGTGCCATAGGCACTCCAACGGAGCAACCCGGATGCGAAGGAAGTCGGCGATTTTAAATCGCCCTGTTTTATTGGGTCGCGATTGCACTTGTTCGACCTGCTTGGTCAAGTGGGAATCCCGGCAGCAGGGGCTTCTGTTGTTTTAACTTATTCGGGAATATTTTCCCCGGGACGGTATTTTTTTATACCACTTCGGCCACTACAAAAGTGCTGCCGCCCACAAAAACCAAATCGTTGGGGCCGGCATTGTTGATGGCAGAACGGTAGGCATGCCTCACCGAAGGGTAGATTTCGCCGTTAAGGCCTGCCCGGAAGGCTTTGTCGCGTAAAATGGCGGCATCCAGTCCGCGGGGCACATCGGCTTTACAGAAATAGTAAGTGGCGTTTTTGGGAAGCAACGTCAACACCGATGCGTGATCTTTGTCGGAAACCATGCCGAGGACAAAATGCAGATGGTTGTAATCGGTTTCCGATAGTTGCTGCCGTATGGCAAAGATGCCTTCCCGGTTATGGCCGGTGTCGGCAATGGTCAGCGGGTTTTTGTTCAAAATTTGCCATCTCCCTGCCAAATGGGTATTTTTGACCGTATTTTCCAATCCTTCACGCAGGGTGCTTTTTTCCAAACGGATGATGCCATTTTGTTGCAACAGGTCAATACCTTTTATGGCAGTGGCCATGTTTTCCGCCTGATAGTTTCCCAGCAGGGGGCTGTTCAGGTTCTCAAACCAAAGTGTGTTATTTTGCCACACATCATAATGTTTTTCCAGCGGGTGATCGGTATGGATGCGCCGCAGCTCAATGTCCTCTTCGGCATAATAAAGCGGGGATTCTTTTTCACGGGCCGTTTTTTCAAAAATTGCTTCCGTTTCTTTTTGGCGCCGGCCGATGACCACCGGAACCTGTTTTTTGATGATGCCCGCTTTTTCGGCGGCAATTTGTTCCAGCGTATGGCCCAAAAACTGTGTGTGGTCGAAATCAATGTGGGTGATAACGGTGAGCACCGGAAAGGAGATGTTGGTAGAGTCAAGCCGTCCGCCCAAACCGGTTTCCAGTACGGCGAACTCCACCGCTTCTTCGGCAAAATGGGTATAGGCCATTCCCACGGTCATTTCAAAAAACGAAAAAGGGATGTTTCGGAACTCCGTATGGTGTTTTTCCACAAAGGCGGCCACTTTTTCTTTGGGAATCATGGTTCCGTTGATGCGGATACGTTCACGAAAATCGCGCAGATGAGGCGAAGTATATAATCCTGTTTTGTAACCGGCCTGTTGCAGCACCGAGGCCATCATATGGGCCACGCTGCCTTTGCCGTTGGTTCCGGCTATGTGGATGGCCCTGAATTTTTTTTCAGGGTTTCCCAATAACTTCAACAGGGTTTTGGTATTGGAAAGATCGGCCTTGTAGGCAGCTCCGCCCACGCGTTGGAACATGGGCAGCTGTTGGTAAAGCCACTGGATGGATTCATCGTAATTCATGGAGCAAAATTAGGGATTTTTAAAGGGGCGGCAGCAAGGTACCGGATGAAAAAAGCCCTTACCGGATTTATTTTTTCAGGATAAAATGATAGGTAATGGTCCCAATTTGGATGGCTGGTGCGGTGGGGTCGGCACTGAAAACCGATTTTTTCGCCGAAGCCACCGCCAGTTTCCTGAGATTTTCGCTGACCACGGTGGTGCCTTTGGCATAAACGGAGGCTCTGACGACTTGTCCCTGAGGGTTTACTTCGATGCGTACGACTACCGTTCCTTGTTCTGTAAACCGGGTAAACGGTTTGTCGAGAAATTTGGCCCCGCGGTCGCCAAGACTGAAAGCAATGCCTTGTCCTTGTCCTCCTTGTCCGTTGTACAGTTTGCTTTGCTGTAGTCCGTGGGTCTTTCCCTGGTCGCCGTGACCGGTACTAATACCTTGTCCCGAAGGCTGTTGCCCCTTGGGCAATTTGAACAACGCTTTGGGGTTGACCTTAGGCCGTGGTTTCGGTTTGGGTGTTTTTTTGGGTGCCGGTTTGGTTTTAACAGGTGTTTTATGCGGTTTTTGTACGGACCGGAGTTTCTTTTTTGCGGGTTTCTTTTTTGCGGGAGGAAGGGACGGGGCTTTTTCGCTGTTTTGGGTCAATATTTTTTGTTTTCCGGCAGGAGGCTGTGTTTTGGGCTTGGGGGATACGGTTTTTAGTTTGTGGATAGGTTGGGGGGCTGTTTTGGGTTTCATGGTTTGCGGACTGGTTTTTACCGCTTTGGGTCCCAGTCCCGTGGCGGAAGTGCCGATATTCACCTCCACACCCTGTTCACCCGGCAGCGGTAGGGGAGTGTGTAGGGCCAGCAAAGCCAAAGCCAGCAAAAGTAACCCGTGAAAAATCAGGGTGCCGGTAATTGCTTTTCCTTTGTCTTTGTCTATTTTCATGGTGATAGGGCAGTGGTTAAGGTTGTGGGGGACGCGTAGCCAAAATGATTTTGTGCTGCGTATGATGCTGTGCGTTGATTTGATTTACCGCATCAATAACGGTTACCACATCTTGCAACGGGACCGTTTTGTCGGCACGCAAAACAATGGTGGCACCGCTGTTATTTCTTATTTTATTGTACAGTAAATCGGTCAGTTGTGCCGGGGCCACCGGTTGCTCCCCGATGAAAAAATGGCCCTCTTTGTTGATGTAAACCGAAAGACTTTGTTTGGCCATGGTTTTGCTGTGACTGCTTGGCAGCAATAATTTGATGGCATTGGGCGCCACGAGTGTAGAGGTGAGCATGAAAAAGATGAGCAGCAGAAAAACCAGGTCGGACATGGAAGCCATGCTGAAACTGGTATCGATTTTATTTCTCGTTTCGATCGCCATGGGTTGTGTTTTTTGATGCGTTTATCTTGACGGGTTATTTTTTGGCCGGTTCGTGCAGCAGGTCCATAAACTCGGAGGTTCGGATTTCGAGCAGATAAACCACTTTTTGTATTCTTGCCACCAGGATATTGTAAAAAATATAGGCCATGATTCCCACAACCAGTCCGCCTACGGTGGTAATCATGGCTTGGTAAATGCCGCCGGAGAGCAATTGAATGTTGATGTTGTTGCCGGCCATGGACATGTCGTAAAAGGCGCGCACCATACCGATTACGGTACCCAGGAAACCGAGCATGGGGGCGGCGCCCGCAATGGTAGCGAGGCCGGCCACATTTTTTTCGAGTTTGGACACTTCCAATTTCCCCACATTTTCGATGGCGGCATTGATGTCGTTGAGCGGCTTGCCCAATCGCAACAATCCTTTTTCGATCATGCGGCCAATGGGTGAAGCATTTGTTTGGCACAAAGCCTTGGCCGAATCCAGTTTGCCTGCCAGGATAAACGAGCGGATGTTGTTCATGAAATTCTTGTCTTCGCGGGCGGCACGACTGATGACGATATACCGTTCAATAAAAATGTAAACGGCAATAACCGATAATACGCCCAATACGGCCATGATCCAACCGCCTTTGATAACGAGTTGGATAATGGGGAGGCTGATCTCGCCTTTCGTAGCACCTGCCGTGATGGCCTGGGCTGTTTCGTGAAGCTGGAGGAGAACAAATGCTGTTGTCATAAATTTACGGATTATGATTTTGGTATGATGCAAAAATAGCTGCTAAACCCCTGTGATAAACAACAGGTAAAGGTTCTTTTAAACACTTTGCTGTTAGTTTAACTGAAAAAGGGGTAAAATATTATTTTGGGCTGTAAATTTATAAAAGGATGGTTGAAAGGTGATCGTCCGGAAGTTGGGCTAAACTTTATTTTGTCCGTAGGATTCTTTCGGAAAGGTCTGGATGGATATTTTTTGCGGCAGGCATGGGAGCGGATAGCCCGCAGGGCCGTGGCGGGATGGAGGCTGCCGGAGGCAGGGCGACCGGTGGAAGCCCCTGCCGCCGGCTTAGCCGACACCGGCACGGGCCGAGGACTATGAGCGGACAGGCCGTGGGGGCCTTGTGCGGCCGGCCCGCCCGTATTCATACCCATCCTTGCATTATCTATTTAGACGACATATAAATTTATTTGTCATATGTAAATGTCGATTTTTTTGAAAGGGGTATGAATTTCTTTTCCTTACATTTGCCGCAAAATATTTAT
>CAYYRE010000016.1:0-29248 GCA_964473895.1 uncultured Lentimicrobiaceae bacterium
ACGGCAAAATATGTAAGTAGTAGGGTTATTCCGGGGAGAGCGTTGCTTGTATATTGGACGCTGCAAACGGGTTTATGGAGATACTTACGAACCTACGGACAAAAAAATTGAGCCCAATGGGAAAGATTCATTGAACGGTTGTAAACGACACGGGCTTTGTTTTTTTTTGAAACAGACACAAAAAAAGCCCGTTGCGAACAACGGGCCGTGGTATCTATAAAGATCGGGTACTCTGAGGCACTAAACCGTTTTGACATCCACTGCGTTCAAGCCTTTTCTGCCTTCTTTGAGGCCGAATTCGACTGCGTCCCCTTCACGTATTTCGTCGATTAATCCGGATACGTGTACAAAGTACTCTTCTCTGGAATCATCTTCAATAATAAATCCGAATCCTTTTGATTCGTTGAAGAATTTTACTGTTCCTTTTTTCATTGTATAAAATATTGTAATATAAATAATTAATTGTGGCAAAGATACGCTAAATTCCCGTGCGGATAACGCTGGGCTCGTTTTATTTCCTGAAATGTTTTCTGTATCGTAAACGGAGGGGAGATGAAGCTTTGAAGGTAAGTCGTTTAACAAAAAAAAGCCTGTCATACGACAGGCTTCAATTCTTAGCAAAAAGCAAATGCAAAAATTAAATTACTTTAACATCTATTGCGTTTAAACCTTTTCTGCCTTCTTTTAAATCAAATTCAACTTCGTCGCCTTCGCGGATTTTGTCCACCAATCCGGAAATGTGAACAAAGTACTCGTTTTTTGAATCTTCTTCAATGATAAATCCGAATCCTTTTGATTCGTTGAAGAATTTCACTGTTCCTTTTTTCATTGTAATAAAATAATAATAAATAAATAATGGACAAAAGTACTTCTAATTTATATGCGGAATACAAATACCCCTAATTTTTTTAAAATAATTCTAAATTCAATAGGTGGTTTCTGCCATTTTGTTTGGGTAAATACACCTAAATGGCTTAAAATAAGCTAAATAATGTAAATTATTTTGGTTTTTTTTCAGAGCGTTTTTCCGGTAAAATAAATGCAGGTAACATCGGCGGGGCGGTGGCATTTCCTATCTTTGCATGCGTTACCCAAAGTTCCTGCCATGGTATATTTTTTTTCACACGACCGGCGCCATTATTTTGCCGTTCAATCCGACAGCCGGCTCACGGTGCACGACCACCGGAAGTTTAACTGGCTTTTTAACGGAGCAAAGCTTTGCCCCGCACAAAAAATAGAAGGTTTTTTCCTGGGTCCGCGAAAAGAGATGGTGACCCCGTGGAGTACCAATGCCGTTGAAATTTCCCGGAATATGGGAATAAAGGGCGTGGTACGCATGGAAGAATTTCAACGAGTCGAAAATGCGGATACTGCTTTTGACCCGATGCTTCAGCAGTTGTACCATGGCCTTGATGAACAGGTGTTTACTTTAAACAAAGTGCCGGAACCCATCCGGTATGTTAAAGATATTGCAGCATACAATGCGCAGGAAAGCCTGGCCCTGAGTCCCGATGAAGTGAAATATCTTGAAGAGGTCAGCCGGAAACTGAACCGACCTTTGACCGATTCTGAAGTGTACGGTTTTGCGCAGATCAATTCCGAACATTGCCGCCATAAAATTTTTAACGGCACGTTTGTTATTGATGGTAAAACCATGAAGGAGAGTCTTTTTGTTTTGATAAAAAAAACGTCTAAAGCCCATCCGCAAAAATTGGTATCGGCTTATAAAGACAATGTGGCTTTTATTGTGGGGCCCTCCATTGAGCAGTTTGCGCCGGAAAAACAGGATGAACCCGGCTTTTTTGCTTTACGTACCATCGATTCCGTCCTTTCATTGAAAGCCGAAACACATAACTTTCCCACTACGGTAGAACCCTTTAACGGAGCGGCTACCGGTAGCGGAGGGGAGATTCGTGACCGGATGGCCGGAGGAAAAGGCAGTATTCCTTTGGCAGGGACGGCCGTTTACATGACGGCTTACCCGCGGCTCGACAGCATCAGACCCTGGGAACAGCAGATGCCCCCGCGCCCATGGCTTTATCATGCCCCGGATGAAATTCTGATCAAAGCATCGAATGGGGCCTCTGATTTTGGGAATAAATTCGGCCAGCCGCTCATCAACGGCAGCCTTTTTACCTTTGAACACGAAGAAAACGGAAAAACTTTTGCCTACGACAAAGTGATTATGCTGGCCGGTGGAGTGGGTTTTGCCAACGCCCGCGACAGCCAAAAAGGGAAACCCGAACCGGGAGATATTATTGTTGTACTGGGAGGCGATAATTACCGTATCGGCATGGGCGGCGGTGCTGTTTCCTCTGTTGCCACCGGCGAATATGGTCAGGGAACCGAACTAAATGCCGTGCAACGGGCCAATCCCGAAATGCAAAAACGGGTGGCCAATGCCATTCGTGCCATGGTCGAAGCCGAAGAGAATCCCATTGTTTCCATTCACGACCACGGCGCCGGCGGTCATTTGAACAGCCTTTCGGAACTGGTGGAAGAAACCGGCGCCGTGATTAACATCGGAAAACTGCCACTGGGTGATCCTACCTTGTCGTTTAAAGAAATCCTTGGGAACGAATCACAAGAGCGTATGGGACTGGTTATCGCCGAAAAAGATTTGTCTTTGCTCGAAAAAATAGCGCACCGCGAAAGAGCACCGTTTTACAAAGTGGGGAAGGTGACTTCCGATCACCGGTTGGTGGTGGAGGATGAAAACGACCAAGTCTGTCCGGTGGATTTGCAGATGGAGTATCTTTTTGGGAAACCGCCCCGCACCGTTTTGCATGATCACCGGCAGCCGGTGGGTTATACTGCGGTAACCTATGATGTGGCTTTATTTGAAGAATATTTGATGCATGTTTTGATGCTCGAGGGCGTGGCCTCAAAAGATTGGCTGACCAATAAAGTGGACCGTTCGGTTACCGGGAAAGTAGCCCTGCAGCAATGTGCGGGACCATTACAACTTCCGTTGAACAATTTGGGGGTCATGGCACTCGATTATAAAGGGAAAAAGGGAGTTGCCACCGCCCTTGGACATGCCCCCGCTGCGGCATTGGTTGACCCGGCTGCCGGCTCCCGGCTTTCCATTACCGAAGCTTTAACCAATTTGGTTTGGACACCCATCGAAGAGGGCTTGTCCGGGGTGGCCTTGAGTGCCAACTGGATGTGGCCGGCGCGAAATGCCGGTGAAAATGCCCGGCTTTACGATGCCGTTGCGGCCGTGAGTGATTTTGCCATTGCTTTGGGAATCCCCGTGCCCACGGGAAAAGATTCCCTGTCGATGACCCAGAAATATCCACAGGGAAAAGTGGTTTATGCCCCCGGGACGGTCATTATCACAGCGGCTGGCCCGGTGACCGATGTACGTAAAACCTTGCAGCCGGTACTTTTTCCCGAAACAGGAGCCAAAATTTATTATGTCGATTTTTCCTTGTCGGATTTCCATTTGGGCGGAAGCAGCTTGGCGCAAACGTTGAGCCGTATCGGACAAAAAGTTCCGGACGTGCGGGATGCCGCTTATCTTAAAAAGGTATTCAATACCCTGCAGGAACTGATTGTATCCGAAAAACTGCTTGCAGGTCACGATGTTTCGGCCGGCGGGCTGATTACCACTTTGCTGGAAATGAATTTTGCCAATACCGAAATGGGAATGGATATCTGCACGGATGCTTTTCCCGAAAAGGACTTTATCCGTTTGATGTTCAGTGAAAAACCGGCCGTAGTGATTGAGGTGTCTGCCGGAGAAGCCGCTTTTGTGGAGCAAGCTCTTCAAAAATCGGAGGTGGTGTATTATCCTCTTGGCGAGGTGATGAAAACCCATGAATTGCATATTCGACATGAGCAAAAGGATTTTCGGCTGGATATTCCCCGTTACCGGGATATCTGGTATGAAACTTCCCATCTGTTTGAGCAAAAGCAATCAACCCCTGCGGCGGCTCATGCCCGTTTGAAAAATTACAAAAGACAGGATCTGCAATTTCATTTCCGTCGCTATTTTTCGGGTAAAATAGAAACGGTGGTGGGAAAATACGACCGGCAGAAGGCACCGGTGGCGGCCATTATTCGTGAAAAAGGGATCAACGGTGACCGCGAAATGGCGTACGCCCTTTATTTGGCCGGTTTTCGTGTAAAAGATGTTCATATGACCGATTTGATCAGCGGAAGAGAGGATTTGAAAGAGGTCGGTATGGTGGTTTTTACAGGAGGTTTTTCCAATTCGGATGTGCTGGGATCCGCCAAAGGATGGGCCGGGGCTTTTTTGTATAACGAAAAAGCCAAACAGGCACTCGAGGATTTTTATGAGCGGAACGATACGCTGAGTCTTGGGGTGTGCAACGGTTGCCAATTGATGATGGAATTGGGGTTGGTTTATCCCGAGCATCCCGAAAAGCCCAAAATGCTTCGCAACGATTCCGGAAAGTTTGAATCGGGATTTGTGAACGTGAATATCCACGAAAACAATTCGGTCATGCTCAAGAGTCTGGCCGGACAACGTCTCGGCGTGTGGATCGCCCATGGCGAAGGGAAATTCGACTTTCCCTATTTTCGTGATAAATACTGTATTTCCGTTTCATACAGTTATGAACAATATCCCGGTAATCCCAATGGTTCCGATTGGGGGGCTGCTGCCGTTTGCTCGAATAACGGCCGCCATTTGGCCATGATGCCCCATCTGGAGCGGTCAGTTTTCCCGTGGCAATGGCCCTTTTATCCGGCAGAGCGCCGCCGTGAAGAAGTTTCCCCCTGGCTTGAAGCCTTTGTAAATGCCCGTAAATGGCTTGAAATACACGCTGGCTAAAAATATTTTTCTGTCGTTCCGTATTCCGAATAAAAAACATAATATACTGAATAACAGTAAAGTATACTGTTATTAAATAGCTTAAAGATTTTAAAAATCTTAACAGGATGCTATTTTTTTGTTTGAAACTTGTTTTTTTTGGTTGAATATTTTATATATTAGCGTCAAATAACGTTAACAAATTAAATGATTTATCCTATGAAAAAATTTACTGTTTCTGTATTTAGTTTATTGTTGGTTGTAAATCTTGCTTTTGCAGGAGGGTTGGTTACCAATACCAACCAAAGTGCAGCCTGGTCGCGTATGTTGGTACGTGATGCTTCCACCAGTATTGATGCTGTGTACTATAACCCTGCCGGATTAACCAAACTGGATGATGGGTTATATATTTCGTTCAGTAATCAGTCCATTTACCAGGATCAGACAATAACCAACAGTTTTCCCTATCTGAACAACAAAACTTTTACCGGGACTGTGAAAGCCCCCATTTTCCCGAGTTTGTATGTTGCTTACAAAACAAACCGTTGGGCTTTTTCACTTGGGTTTAACATTATCGGAGGTGGCGGTAGTGCCGATTTTACCAAAGGGATTCCAACGGCTGAAGTTCCGATCTCGTCATTGGTGGGTGTTTTCGGACAACTGGGTGTTACGGGTTATTCCGTTGATATGGCCGTGAAAGGAACTTCCATTTATTATGGTCTGCAGTTAGGGGCCAGTTATGAAATCTCCCAGCATGTTTCGGTTTATGCCGGTGTACGTTATGTGATGGCCAAAAATTCTTATACGGGTCATATCCGGGATATCAAACTGAAAACGGCCAGCGGAGAAGTTCCTGCTCCTACCTTTATGAACGGCGTGGGCGATCAGTTGTCAGCCGGTTCGGCCCAGGCAGAAGCAGGATCCCAACTGTATAAAGCAGCCGGTGATGGTGTACAGCCTTTGTTGGATAACGGATTGGGCGGGGCTACCATTTCGCAGGCCCTGGCAGCCGGTGCCATTACCCAGGATCAGGCCAACCAACTGACCGGAGCTTTGCTTCAACTGGGTCTTACCCAGCAACAGGTAGATGCCATGAACTTTACCCAGATTCAGGCTACCTATTACGGTGCTTCCACAAAGTTTGCCACTATGGCCGAAGAATATGCCAAACAAGCAGCACAAATGTATGCCGGTGCCAAACTTATGGGCGACCAGGACATCGATGTGAGCCAGTCGGGAAGCGGTTTTACCCCTATTATCGGTGTAAACCTCTCTTTTATGGATGATAATCTGAATTTTGGTATTAAATACGAATTCAAAACCAAAATGACCCTCACCAATTCAACCCCTGCCGGAAAAGGTTTTGTCATAGGTATGAATCCTGACGGAACTCCTATTGAAATGTTTCCTGATGGCGGGAAACAAAATGCCGATATGCCGGCCATGCTTTCTGTGGGTGCCCGCATTAACCTGAGCAAAGTGGTTTCGTTGCAGGGTGGTTTCCATACCTATTGGGACAGCAAAACAGGCTGGAAAAATGTGGATCAGAACATCAATAAAAATTTCCAGGAATATGCCTTGGGTGCCGAATTCCATGTTAGCAAAAATTTCCTGCTGAGCTGTGGTTACCTTTATGCCCAAACAGGGGTGAACCCATCGTATCAAAGTGATTTCAGCTACAGCCTGACCACCAATACGGTAGGTGCCGGTGGTGCATGGAATTTAAATGATGCCCTTACTTTACAGTTTGGCGGTTACATCGTTTCCTATCAGAGCCAAACGGTTCCCGGAACGGCTGATGTCGGTGGAACGGCTATGGGATACAATACCAAATATGAAAAGAGCACTTGGGCACTTTCTGTCGGATTGGATTATAAAATCGGTAAAAAGAAAAAATAAACAAAAATACACTCCTTAAACAAAAAGCCACGGAGCACAGGTTTCGTGGCTTTTTTTCTGAACCATTTTTTAAAATTTAAAATGAAAAAGATATTTGTACTCTTCTTTCCGGCCTTTTTGATTTTTTTTGCTGTTGCGGCAAAAGCCCAAACCATTAAAGTGCCCAATTTTGCCGTATCCACCCATCCCTTTCTGGTGAACCAGGTGACCTTTTCCGAAAAAGCTTTTATCATTGAGCTGACCATCGAAAACCAGTCACCCAACGGCTATTTTTGTGCCAGTAAGCACATTTACCTGCAAAATCTTCAAAGCCGGAAAAAACGGTATTTGACCCATTCGGAAGGGATTCCCGTTTGCCCGGATGTGTATCATTTTAAATGGCAAGGCGAGAAACTGACTTTTAAACTCTATTTTCCCCGGCTGGATACCAATGTCCGTTATGTGGATGTTATTGAGCAGTGCCATGACCACTGTTTTTCTATTTTCGGGCTCATCCTCGATCGTGCCATGAATCGTGCCATTAACGATGGCTACAATGCCTTTGACCATGGCGATTTGGAAAAAGCTTATGCCGATTTTAAGGCGGCCATAGAAAGAAATCCGGCTTATCCCTACGGCTTTCTATATGCCAATATCATCAAAGTTTTAATGGCCCAAAACAAGACAGCAGAAGCCAGAAAATGGTACGATAAGCTGCTTCAAAGTACGCTGCTGGACAGAGATTCTATTTTGAAACAGATAGCCAAAGAAAAATATTTTGAACAGCTTAAATAAGTACTGAAAATTCCTTTTACAGGATGGTTGCTTTTTTTACTTTTGCCGCTTTCTAAGCGAAAAAAGCATGTGTGGACTTTTACAAAACCGGTGGTGTTTGGTTTTCTTTTTCCTCTTCATGTGTCAAACTGGCCTTAAGGCCCAAAATGACACGGTGAATTTGAAAGAAATCCGTGTTTCTTCGGTTGCCAATCCGGTCAGTATGAAAAATATCCCGCGGCGGGTTCAGGTGGTTTTACACAATCAAATCCTGAATCTGCCGGCCAATAGCCTTTCAGATATTTTAGAGCAGGGAGCCGGAATCGATATCAGGCAAAGGGGCGTTTTTGGTATGCAAGCCGATTTGAACCTGAACGGCGGCTCGTTTGACCAGACCCTTTTGCTGATAAACGGTATCCCGGTGAATGATCCCCAAACCGGGCATCATAATCTGGACCAAGTTATCCCGTTGAATGACATTGCCAGGGTGGAAATTGTCCGTGGTGCCTCCTCCCGTTGGTTTGGCCCCAATGCTTTTTCGGGGGCGATTAACATTATTACAAATAAAAGTCTGCCTCCTTCACTTTCCATTGATGCACAAACCGGACAGTACGGATTGCTGACCGGTTCCTTTTCGGCAAATTATAAAACAGGAAGGGTGCACCAGCAAACCGCTGTAAGCGGAGGCCGGTCGGACGGTTACCGGGTCAATACCGATTTCCAGAATGTTGGTTTTTCGCACCGTTCGTTTTTTACTTTGGGACATACCGAAATAAACCTGCAAATGGGTTATCTGGCCAAAGCATTTGGAGCCAACAGTTTTTATACGGCAAAATATCCTGATCAGTTTGAAAAGATAAAAGTAATGTCGGCCGGGGTGGGAATGCACGGAGGCGGCCGTTTGCGCTTGCGCGGAAACCTTCATTGGCGGCGATTGTACGATCGTTTTGAACTTTTCAGGGAAGGAAACGGATGGTACCAAAAGCAAGGCGACTGGTACGTGCGGGGTGCTGACAGTGCCGGGTTCCGGACACCTGAAGGTTTATTCCCTTACCGGGGACCCAATTTCCACCGTACCGATTTGTCAGGGGCTCAGTTAAGTGCTACCCTGCCTTGGGCTGCCGGAAAGACAACTGCTGGCATTTCCTGGCAGTATGATAAGATAGTAAGTAATGTTTTGGGCGTTCCCATGGGCGATACCCTGTTTTCTTCCATCGACAAAGGGGCCTGGTATGATCATGAAAAAAGCCGGAACGGGTACAACTTTTATCTTAACCATCTTTATCAGAAAACAAATGTATCGCTTTCTGCCGGAATCAATTTGTTTTACAGTTCCGATTACGGCTTGTTGCTTTCGCCGGGTTTAGATGTCTCGTGGTTTGTTACCGGAAATCTGAAAACCTACTTTTCGGTAAACCGTGCCGTTCGTTTGCCCACCTTTACCGATCTTTATTATCAAGGTCCCGACCATATCAGTAATCCTTTGCTGAAACCCGAAAAAGTTTACGGTTTCTCTGCCGGTATGCAATATTTCCGGAATAAGGTTTCTCTTTCCTTTTCTATATCCTATCGTATGGGGTATGATATGATCGATTGGGTGAAAAGGGATGCCGGAGCCAAATGGGAAAGTCTGAACCTGACACGCATGAATACATTGGGCGGTGGCTTTTCGTTCCATTATCAGCCCGGAAAAAGGGATGGACACTTTGTGCAACATCTCCGGGTCAGCTATCGTTATCTTTATTCGGCAAAAAATTCGTCAGGGTATGTATCGCTCTATGCACTGGATTACCTGAGGCACCATTTTTCCATTTATTTGGAACACCTTATTGCCGGAAATTTTTCTGCCGGATGGACTTTTTCCGTTGAAAAACGCAACGGTTTTTATTTTGATTATGACCGGCAAACCCGGCAAAATTATCCCGTCGTTTTTCTGTTAAATGCCAGGATAAAATACCGTTTCCATTCTCTTATCTTTTATGTGCAAGCCAACAATCTGTTCAACCAAAGGTACCGGGATATCGGTAGTGTAGTTATGCCGGGTATTTGGGTTACCGGAGGATTACATTACCGTATTCCTTTAAAAAAAAGTTCAGGGAGTTAAAACCCTATACCGCAACCTGTTTTTTCCTGGCATCGTTTGACAGAAAAAAAGAATGGCCATTATTTCACCATGAGTTTCTTTACAAATTCCCGGTTGCCTGTTTCTATTACCACGAAATAGATTCCGGGGTTTAAACCGGAAAGATGGAAATGGAAAGCATTGGATCCTTTTCGAAAGGCTCCTTTGTAAAGCATTTGGAGTTTTCGTCCTGTAATATCGAACAATGAGATATTGCCCGTTGCCGGAGTTTCTGCATTCCATTTCAAAAGAATATCAGAGGAAGCCGGGTTGGGTGAAAGGATAAAATCACCGGCGGAAGCCGTTTTTTCGTTTTGGGGTATTCCGAGAATAAAATCGGGACGTTTCAGTCGTTTGGTGGTGTACAGCCTGTATTCTCCCGGCGCAAGGGTTAATTTGGCTTGTGTATCGGAAACCTGAATGGAATCCCCGGTAAAAAATTCGTACCACCATCCCGTTTTCTGGAAATAAGGGGTTACGTTTTGTTGGGTAACGTTAAAGTTGCCGAGTATGGTAACGTCCATATCCGCACTGTTGAGTTGAATCCGTTTGGTAGCACCACCCACATCCAATGTAAAGTCATTGGTACGGAAAACCGGCTCGGTTTCTTTTAAATGAATCAAAGCAGACCATACACCGTACAAATGTTTTCTGTCGGGGTTTTGATAGTAATCCCAACGGATGGGTTTTTCCCCTGTACGCCCGTTAAAATCAATGGAGTAATCGTAACCCAGTTCGCCGAATTGCCATATCATTTTTGGGCCGGGGATGGTAAAAAAGAAAGCGCCGGCAGCTTCCATTCGTTTTAAACCCGTGGGAATATCTTTTACGTTGTAATTACCGGCTGCATTTCCGTATTGTTCGTTTTTATACATCAACCGTTCCTCATCGTGGCTTTCCATATAGCCCATGACCCCGGCCGGGTTGGTAAAGCCTCTGGCTTTATAGGAAATCCATGAAAAGTCGGAGCCACTGGTATAGCCCATGGTGGCCTGGTTGTAATTGTAGTTACTGTTTCCCCAAACCATCATCCCAGCGCTGGTCAATACTTTTTCTTCGCTGTTTTCGGTAAAGTGTTCCAGGATGACATAAGCATTAGATTTATATTTCCAAATGGCGGAGGCCATCCGTTTCAGGATGTTAATGCGTGACTGGTCGTAGGCCCAACCATCACCGGGTTTATTGGTGAAACCTTTGGTAAAATCAAAACGGTAGCCATCCACTTTATACTGTGAGATCCAATAATGGTTCACACTGTCCACAAAACGATGGGTTGCAGGACTTTCGTGGTTAAAGTCGCTGCCCCAGTTGTAGGTGGGGTTGGGCGAAGTTTGGTTAAACCATGGATTATCGGCCGCCGGTTGGTTTTTGGCAGCATTCCAATACATCATAACCAGCGGGCAGGTATTATAAGCATGGTTTAATACCATGTCCATAATGACGGCGATTCCGTTGGCGTGGCACGAATCCACAAAAGCTTTAAAGGTATTCTTTGGCCCGTAATATTTATCGGGAGCAAAGTAATAATTGGGATTATACCCCCAACTGAGGTTTCCTTCGAATTCGCTCACAGGCATTAACTCGATGGCATTGATGCCGAGGCGTTTCAGATACCCCAGGGTATCAATAATGTCGTCAAAGGTATGGCCTTTTGTAAAATCGCGTACCAGCAACTCGTAAACAACCAGGTTTTGTGGGGCGGGAGGGGTAAATTGGGTGGTTTTCCAGGTATAAGGCGTTTGTGCCGTTTGTAATACGGTGGCTATTCCGGTGGTTTTCCCTTTGGGATACTGAATCAGGTTGGGGTAAGTTTTTGGTGAAATGTACTGGTCATTCCAGGGGTCACTGACTTTATCGGCATAAGGATCACCAATGCGGATACTCCCATCGATGAGGTACTGAAAAATATATTCTTTTTTAGGGATCAGATGGGTTATTTCCACCCAAAAGCGGTTGCTGTCGGGCGTCATCTTCATAGCCCACGGGTCGCCGACGTCCCAGTTGCTGAAATCACCAATGGCGAAGATGTGTTTTTTATGGGGGGCAAACAGACACAATACAACGGTAGAATCGTTTATGTAGTTAATGCCATCCCGGACACCGGCAGGCAAATCGGCAATTTGTACCGGACGGTTTACGTAAAAATATACCGAATCGTATGCCGTAACGCCTCCTTTTTTGGCTTTGGCAACGATCCACTGTTTACCATATTGTTGTGCGATGATGGTATCTGCAAAGGAGGACGTTGTATCGGCAAATAACAGCTTGTCGTTGAGAAACAAAAAGGTCGAATCGGCATCGGTACTGTTGCCTTTTACCAGGATGGTATCGCCGATATCAACGATATCCGGTCTTTGGGAAGGCAGTGTGATCTGGACTTTTGTCCCCGCTTCATAAACATCGTAAAAAATATCACTACCATCGGCGTTTCGTCCTGTTTTGGAACCATCGGCCGATCGGAACACAAAAGCCATTTTCAGGATTTTTTCATTGGTAGGAACGCCATAGTAGGCCCTTATGGAAGGTTTTATTTTTAACTGCCACAAATCATTTCCCAGGGGGGTCATTTTGCAGGCGGGAATGTTTTGATCCCAGGCTGCTTTTACATATTTCCAATCCGAACCGGAAGTGCTTTTGTCCGTGATAACCCCCGTATGGGCGTACACTTCTCCGGTAAATCCTTTTAATCCGGCATTACCTTGTGCGGCATTAAAAGTTATTGTAACCGAATCGGCTGCCGTGGGAAAGGCCGGTTGAGCAGTTACAACCTGTGCATCGATCTCCAATATTCCGAATAGGAGAAATAAAAGGCTTAAAGTAATTTTCTTTATCATGGGATTTGTTTTATGCGTTAAATTGTACACAGCAAAGGTAATTCATAAAAGGTTACCGGAATGTTAATAAGAGATGGAGTATAAAGGAATGCTTGTTTTTTTTAAAAGAGGCTTTGCTTTTATGCCGTGCAATCGTTTGTGGTGGTTTATAGCTCATGGGTTGTTTTGTACCTGCCTGCTGCTTTTTGGGATGGGTAGGGAAACAAAAAAAGCCGGTAAAATATTTTACCGGCTTTTTTTATCAAATTAAAAAGGTTACTTTTTAATGAATTTCATGGATTTCAATACGCCGTGGTTTCCGAAAGCCGAAATGACATAAATTCCGTTGTTCAGGTTTCCGGTTTGAATGGTGAGTTTTTTACCGGTAACATTACGGATAACACGTACCCTTTGTCCTACAACGTTGTAAATCTCAATCCTGTTGGCATTTTCAATGTTATCAATGGTCAGTACGCTATGAACCGGATTGGGATAAATGTTAAACTGTGGTTGTGCAGCCTGATTGATTTGAACACCGGTAAAACCGAGTTCTCCCCAAACAGTATTTAAAGTATCCGGACCCATGAGGGAATCCATTCGGTTGGGGTCACCTCCCCATTCGCCATTATCCCAACTGGCGGTACTGTCGAAAACAAGGAAGTTTTTATACTGGATTTGTCCCTTGTACAGCATTAAGGTAATGCTGTATTGTGTGGTGTCATTGTTGGGGGTTAATTTGAGCGGTGCAAAAGAACCGGGTTGAGCCCAGGCTTTACCGTTATGGAAGTCACCGGCAAGAAAGACACTGGCGTTGTTCTTTTCAATACTGTCTTTGATGGCAGTAACATCTACATTAAAGGTTACCGGGAAAGGAGTATCGGCCCATGTATCGTTTAATGTAACATCACCCATTACAAAAGCCTTGCGATTGGGGTCGCCGGGCCATTCACCCTGGTTCCAGTCGGGACCGTTGTTGACAATGAAATATTTGTACTGAATCACGCCATCGGCAACACCGTGTACAGTCAGGCTGTAAACTGTGGAGTCACTGTTTGGCATCAACATCAAAGAATCCACCGAACCGGGTTGGGCCCATCCGGCAAAATCACCGGCAACAAAAACGGAATCCGCTTGGGGATTAAACGTGGTGTCGGCGCTCATATCCACCGTAAAGGTAACGGCGCCCGTTTGTGCAAACAATCCTGCCATCAAAAAGAAGGCAAAGACACTAAGTAAAATTTTCTTCATAACATTTAAATTTTAGATGAACAATAATAATTATTTAATTTTCGAAACTGTTTTCGCAAAGTTAATAGATTTCGTTAGCGAAATCAACAACTGATAATCTTTTAACAGAATTTTAACATTTTTTATCACCAAAATTTTTTGCAGGCCGGATATTACCCTCCGGCCTGCAAAAAAAGCATTAATTGTTTTTGATTAATTTATACCGGTACACGGTATGATCCAGATTCAGGATGACCGTATAGTTGCCGGCGGCAGTTACTTTGATGTTGCTGCCTCCTTCCTGGAGTTTACCATCATTGGCATTGCTGCCGTAATTCAGATCCCAGCTGCCGTTGGCACGGAACTTAATTTCACCGGCCGTCAGGTCGAGGGTTGCTTTCCATACATGGTCGGTCGCATCATAGGTCATGGGTGTGTCGGTATCCCATCCGCCGGGTGTAGCCGAACCAATCAGGCCCCATGTGGTTTTCAGATAGTGCCAGGTCAGGCCTTGCGTGTCCACATTGAATTTATAATAACCGCTTTCGGGGACTTCGAGGTTGTTGCTCAATCCGTTTTCAGTGGTTAATTTTCCGGGGCCTGCACTGCCGTAATTTAGATGGTTCCAGTCGCGGGCACTCGTAAACTTAAACTGGATAGGGGTGGTGGCTGATTCCATGTAAATGTATCCTTCGTAGTTGCCATCGCTATTCAGCGAACCAATGGAGTCTGCCGTAGCCGGATTCCATCCCTGGTACGAACCCGGTACATAAAGTTGCGGGTAAACTATGGGGATATAGAAAGGCTGAACATTTACATTAACAACGGAAGAAAAAGCGGTATCTACATGGCTATTGATAATGGCAAACACCCGGAAAGAAACATCCAACGGGTTGGGGATTTCCGGGTCATCTTCGAGCAAGAGGATCTGATTGTTCAGGTCGTTAACACTGATGGACAAGCTGTCTTTGCTTTTAACATGTCCCACAGGCATGGCATTCTGAAAATTATTGCCTTTTCTGTCCACTTGGACGTAATAATCTACAGCCACATTAAAGCCGTATTGGGCATCTGACCACGTAAAAACGATGGTGCTGTCTTTGTTTTCCTTGTTAAAGACCAATGAGCTGCCATCGGCCGGGCTTTTCAGCTCGGGGGCAGTAATATTGGCCGGGTTCAGGACAACTTCGGTCCCTGACTTTTCGCAGGAATAAAAACCGAGAAATGTTGCCAGTACGAGAATAAATATTGATATCTTTTTCATTGGATACAATTTTAGAGGTTAATAACCGGGGTTCTGTTTCAGACCGGGGTTGGCGGTAATGTCCGAAGCGGGAATAGGATAAAGGTTGTAATGGCTGTCGGTAGCCGTACCATCTTTTACGCCGCCTTTCCATGGCCACAAGTAACTTCCGCCCGTAAATTTACCGAAGCGGATAAGATCGGTCCTGCGCTGAGCTTCCCAATAGAGTTCGCGGGCTCTTTCGTTCAAGATAAAGTCCAGGGTAAGGTCATTGGCCGTAATGTCTCCCGAGTTGTTGCCATAGGCTCTTTCACGCAGTTTGTTGATATAATTCACGGCAGTGGCCATGTCGCCACCCTGTCCACCGCGTACAACCGCTTCGGCATACATCAGGTAAACATCAGCCAGTCTGAACAACGGGAAATCAGTATCGGGAAACGTAAGATCTGAACCCGGAGCCCCCGTAGAAGTAATGTTTTTGAATTTGGTAATGGCGTAACCATCGGTAAATTTACCCACATCGTTGATTTCCAATTTCTGTCCATCGGTAAAAAACATGGCCCGTTTATCGGTAGTTCCCGTAACATCCGGAAATTTATTTACAAAAGCACTGGTGGTACGGGTGCCGGCCCATCCCCCATCAATGCCGTAATCGGCGGGATTCATGTTGCCGCCAACAGCAGCATGGATGATAAAAGTAGTTCCTCCCCATGTTTTGGTGTGAACGCCATCGAAATTAATGGAAAAGATCACTTCGTTGTTGTTCAGATTATTGTCGGCAAGAAACAGGTCTTTATACTCCGGTTTCAAAGAATAACCGGCATTGATGACTTTTTTGCAATAGGTGATACAATCGGTGTTTCTTTCCTGACCGGTAAACACTTTGGCATTCAAATAGAGTTTGGCCAGCAGGGTCCAGTCGGCGGCTTTGTCGGCCCGACCGTATTCGTTTTGGCGTGCATCGATCAGGTCGGGTTCGATGGCTTTCAGTTCCGATTCAATGTAATTGAACAGTTCGGTCCGTGAAATTTGTTTGGGGAAGAAAGCACCCACAGGATCTTTCTCGGTAACAAAAGGTACACTTCCGAATTCATCCAAAGCATGGTAATAGCTTAAAGCGCGCATAAAACGTGCTTCGGCACGGTAATGTTTGATTTCGGTCCTTAAAGCATCATCCACTCCTCTTTCGTTGAGTTTGGCATCGGTTGTTTGGCGCAGAAATTCGTTGCACAGGCCGATCTGGTAAAAAACACGATAGTAAAAAGCACTGATGAACACATCGCTGGATCCCCAGGATTGGTAATGGAAATCTTTGATGGTTTGGTCGTTCCATGAGATAACGGCTTCGTCGGTGGGGAGTTCTTCGAGGTACCACAGGCCGCGGAGATATTGGCCGAATCCTTCATCGATACCGCTGATATCCGGCATTCCGGCAGGGCCTTGTTGTCCTGAAACAGCCAGTCCGGCGTAAATTTTTGCCAAAGCTTCTTTGTAGGCAGCCGGATTATCAAAAACATTGGCAGAAGTCTTGACTTTCGGGTCAAGGGGCACGGTGTCAAGGTCTTTCGTACAGGAAGCCAGAACGAAGACCAAGCCGGCCAACAGAATGAATTTATAATATAATCTATACATAGTCTTTAATTTTTATCGGTTAAAATTGGAGGTTTATACCCAGCACAAAAACTCTGGGTCTCGGATAGATGTTGTTGTCAATTCCGTTGCTTACTTCCGGATCAAGTCCTTTGTATTTTGTGATCACAAAGGCATTGTTCACCGTAAACGAAAGGCCCAGGTTGATGGGATTTTTATCGCTTTTGTTCATGTTTTTAAACTGATAACTCAGAGCGATGTTGTCCATCCGGAAGAAAGAGGCGTTTTGGATGTAGTAGTCCGACAAATATTGCGGGTTATAAAAACCGGCTTCGGAGACATCGGTGGTAATGTTGGCAAGGTAAGGACCTTCGGGATGGTACAGGAAACGGTAAACCCCCATGTTGGAACTTACGTTGTTATAAACATAATTGCCAAAATTTGCCCGTCCCGAAAAAGAAAGATCCCAGTTTTTATAACGCAGGTTAGAGCTGATGCCGAAATAAAATTTCGGTGCAGGATCTTCATAATGGTACCGGTCGGCATCGGTAATTTGTCCATCCCCGTTACGGTCTACATAAAGCCCTTCAATGGGTTTGCCGTTTTGGTCGTAAACCTGCTGGTAAACATAAAATGAGTAAGCAGGATAACCTACGCTGTGCATCTGAATGGTATTCCCTACACCGCCGGAAATGCCGCCCACTGCCACACCAAGATAATCAGGATTGTTGGTAGCGGTTAGCTTGGTGATTTTGTTTTTGTTGGAAGAGGCATTGAACCCAAGTGACCAGCTTAAATCTTTTTTTGAGATCACCACGGCATTGACCGAAAACTCAATCCCTTTGTTTTCGAGATCGCCGATGTTGGTGAGCAAATAGTTGGTCAGATTGGAGCCGGCAGGTACCGGAATAAAATTCAAGAGGTCTTTGGTTTTTCTGTAGTAATAGTCAATAGAACCATAAATACGTCCATCGAGAAAACCATAATCCAAACCGGCATTGTAGGTAGTGGTTTCTTCCCACTTAATGTCGGGGTTATAACCTTCGGGCCGCAGGGTCAGATAAAACTGGTTGCCCAGCTGATAGGCTGCATTGGTTTGGCTTTGGGTATACCGGGGCAGATAAGGGTAGTTGCCTTGTCCGATATTCTGCTGTCCGGTAACCCCGTAACCCAGTCTTAATTTTAACTGGGAAAGTACTTTTGAATTTTTCAGCCAGGGCTCTTCGTTGATACGCCATGCAAGGGCCAACGAGGGAAAAAGTCCCCAACGGTTGTCTGGCGAAAAACGGGAGGTTCCGTCGTCACGCAAGGTAAAGGTGAGCAGATAACGGTCTTTGAATGTGTAGTTAAATCTTCCGAAGAAAGAAACAAGGTAATATTCGGTTGGATGATTGATGGTATCCATATTCCAGGTGTGATTATAATTTCCGTTGAGGGAATAATCTTTTCTCCAGAAATGTTGCCACGAATAACCTACCATGGCATTAAAGGTGCTGTGAATGCTTTTGACATCCTTGTCGTAATTAAGGTAAAAATCCAACAGGTCGTTTTTTCTTTGTTGGCTGTAGTCGTTGTAAACGCCGCCGCCATGCACTGGATCATAAGTCCAGGAAGCGTAAGTGGGTACGATATAGGCTCCTGTACTTTTCGAATGGTCATAAGCCAAATTCAGGTGAGCGCTCAATTCAGGCAGAAAATGCATTTTGTAATCCAGTTTCAGGTTCCCGATAACACCGTTTACGTTGGAGGTGTTGTTGGTCAGGTTCAGTAAGGCCACGGGGTTGGTGGTTGCCAGTTTTACAGGAGACCCATTGGCTTGTGTCCAGGTATAATACCCGCCGTAATTGGTTGTGGTTGAATCGGGCGTGCCGTCCGGTTTGTTAAAATAAACAGTGTAGGTAGAATCCGATTTAATGGGTTTGGTGGGGTCGAACTGTGCCGCTGCACCTATGGCACCCTGGTCGGCAAACCGGTTTTTCACAAAAGTTCCTTTTACATTAAAAGTAACTTTTAAATGATCATCGAAAAAGGTTGGGGTTAACGAAGCAGCCAAAGTAGTCCGTTTCAGGTTGTCGGTTTTCAAGATACCATCGGTATTGTTGTAACCGATAGATACACGGTAAGGCAATACTTTAATTCCTCCGGTCAGGCTGACATAATGGTCCATGCCGAATGCATTTTTAAAGATTTCTTTTTGCCAATCGGTATTGCTGTGCCCCAATAATTTTAAGACATCATTCTGCCCGGCATAACGTTCCTGTATCATTTTGGTAAATTCAGGGGCACTCAATACATCCACCGTATTTGTAGGGGTATAACTGGTGAAATTACCCGAATAGGTAATTTTAAGCGGTTGACCTAATCTTCCCTTTTTGGTGGTAATGATGATCACCCCGTTGGAAGCCCTGGATCCGTAAATGGCCGTTGCCGAGGCATCCTTTAATACGGTAAAGGTGGCGATGTCATCCGGGTTAATGGAGTTCAGTGGGTTACGCATTCCGGCAATGCCGTTGTTGTCCAACGGTACTCCATCGACAACAATTAACGGGTCGTTGCTGGCCGAGAGGGAGGAACCGCCACGGATACGAATGGTTGCTCCGCTTCCCGGAGCGCCCCCGTTGGTGGTAATTTGTACTCCGGCAACTTTTCCGGTCAGCAGGTCGGTGGGAGAAGTGATGGCCCCTTTGTTGAAACTCTTGGATCCAATGGCTGTAACCGATCCGGTGGCATCTTTCTTTTTCACGGTACCATAACCGATAACTACCAGCTCGTTCAGATTTGCTGCTGCCGGCTGGAGCCGGATGTTAACAACCGTATTGGGCTTCACAGCTACTTCCTGTGTTTGGTAGCCCACATAAGAAAATACCAAAACGGCATTTCCATTGACTTGGATGCTGTATTTTCCATCCATGCCGGTAACGGTACCGTTGGTTGTTCCTTTCACCTGGATGGTGGCTCCCGGCAAGGGCGACCCATCCGTTGCATCCACAATGGTTCCCCGAACTGTCCCGTTCTGGGCCATTGCTGTTGATATTCCCCATATAAATAGGAGTACCAACAGGGCAGTACTTGTAAAAAACTTTTTTAGCATAACACGTTTTTTTTAATGAAAATTTTTGTGGTTTTTAAATAAACACTTTTTTCTTTTCCGGCCGGAGCTTTTTTCTGAAATTCTTTCCGAAAAAGCTTTCAGACCTTGTTTAACTCATAATTCCTGTTTCTGTTTTTTTACTGTTAATGAATAATCAATGTGAACTCCTACAAAATTAGGTGAAATTTATTTAACAGATAGTAAACAATTTTAATGAAATTTAACATTGAAAAAAGCCCAAAACATAAACAAATGATATACAGACATATAAGGTGTAATATCTTCTTTCGGGGAAGCGTATTTTAAGGGCTCGCAAAAAGGTTTGCAAACGATTGAAATATGGGTATCTCACGGGGTGATATTTTCTACTTCGTGTTTGTATGATATTTTTTGCGATAGCCGTCTGTAAAGCCTTTTCAAGGCCGAAAACAGCCGGATTTTGTCCTTGTTGTAGTGCGAAAAATTTTGTCCTGAGAATACATTTTCTTAACCTTAACGAAACACTCGTGGGGATTGTTTACTTTTGCCTGCAGAAAAATGGAGCAACAAACAAAACCATCATGGCTTCCCTGGCTTATTCTTTTCGGACTGATGCTGACCTGGGGGAGCTCCTTTATACTGATCAAACGGGCCCTTCTGTTTTTCTCGGGAACGGAAGTGGGCTTGTTGCGTATTGTGCTTACCTTTTTGTTTTTACTTCCCTTTTCGTTTAAAGCGGTCCGGACGGTCGATAAGAAACGTTATTTCTGGCCTTTGTTGGTATCGGGTATCATTGGAAGTGTTATTCCTGCTTTGTTGTTTGCCATTGCTCAAACGCGTATTGAAAGCGGTTTGGCGGGTACCTTGAATTCACTGACCCCTCTTTTTACACTCCTTGTCGGTTTGATTTTCTTTGGTTTTAAAACACGTTGGGTCAATGTGCTGGGCGTTGTTATCGGTTTGGCCGGAGCCGCCGGGCTTATGATTTCCAGTTCCGGTGGCAGGGTAGGGGGCGATTTCTGGTATGCTTTTCTCGTGGTGATTGCCTCGGTATGTTATGCTGTGAATGTGAATCTTGTGAAAAAGTTTTTTGTGGGTTTGGATTCCATGCAAATTACCGTGCTGACCTTTTTTTACATAGGGATTCCCACCTTATTATATGTATTGTTTTTTACAAGGATACCGGTTTTGTTGATAAAGCAGCCTGCCACGTGGGCCGGTATGGGTTATTTGGCCATACTGTCTGTGGTGGGTACGGGTCTTGCTTTGATTGCCTTCAATAAATTGATCAAATTGAGCAGCCCTGTTTTTGCTTCTTCGGTAACTTATGTCATTCCGATTGTAGCGATTATGTGGGGTGTTTTGGATGGCGAACGATTTACCCCGGTTTATTTTTTCTGGATGCTGTTGATACTCGGTGGTGTATTCCTTGTTAATGCTTCTCCCCGCATAAAAATAAATCCGGGACACCGGAAATATTTTGAAAAAAATAAATAACAAAGATTTGTTAATTAGATTTTTTTAGTATTTTTGCACCTCCAATTTTGACAGTAAAATTAAGAGATAATCAGAATGTACGCAATTGTAAGCATAGCCGGACAACAGTTTAAAATCGAGCAGGGTCAGGAGATCTTTGTTCACAGACTGGAAGGGGAGGAAGGCGCCCATGTTGAATTCGACCAGGTTCTTTTGGTGGATAATGAAGGTAAAGTAAATGTGGGAACCCCCCATGTGGAAGGGGCCAAAGTGGATGGTAAAATTCTTGCCCATGTGAGAGGTGACAAGGTGAAGGTCTTTAAAAAGAAAAGAAGAAAAGGCTATCAGAAAGAAACCGGTCACCGTCAGGACCTGAGCAAAGTGCTGATTGAAAAAATTACTTTTTAACGAACAAAAAAAACCTTAAAAAATGGCTCATAAAAAAGGAATGGGTAGCTCCCATAACGGACGTGAATCGGAAAGTAAAAGATTAGGCGTAAAAATTTATGGCGGCCAAATTGTGAAGGCCGGAAATATTATTGTCCGCCAGCGTGGTACGGTACACCACCCGGGTTTAAATGTCGGTATGGGGAAAGATCATACCTTGTTTGCCTTGCGGGATGGTGTGGTTGAATTCCGTAAAAGGAAAAACAATCGTTCTTACGTAAGCGTTATGCCGCCGTTGGAAGAGAAATAAAGATGCAAATTTTAAAAAAGCCCGGTTTTGCCGGGCTTTTTTTGTATCGAAATGTTTGGGAAAGGTTCCGGCGCAGGTTTTGAAAAAAATCATTCATTCGCTGGAGGCCGATACAAAAAAAGAGAGGAAGTTTGATTATTTTTGCATGAAATGAAAAAGATGAAAACAAAACAAGAGATCGTGAAAGACTGGCTGCCGCGTTATACCGGTATGCCCTTGGAAGAATTTGGGAAATATATTCTGTTAACCAATTTTACACAATATTTGGAACTGTTTGCCCGCTGGCACAATGTGGAAATCCATGACCGTACCAGGCCCATGATGGCGGCCAGCTCCGGTGACATTACCATGATCAATTTCGGGATAGGAAGTGCCAATGCTGCCACCATAATGGATTTACTTTCGGCTATCAGTCCGAAAGCTGTTTTGTTCCTTGGAAAATGTGGCGGGTTGAAGAAAAAAAATTCCGTAGGTGATTTGATTCTGCCTATTGCCGCCATCCGGGGCGAGGGAACTTCTAACGATTACTTGCCTTCAAAAGTACCTGCTCTTCCGGCATTTAGTCTGCAAAAGGCCATCTCCACCACCATCCGCGATTTTTCGCGTGACTATTGGACCGGTACCGTATTTACCACCAACCGCCGTGTGTGGGAACATGACCAAAAGTTTAAAAAATTGTTGCGCAAAACCCGGAGCATGGCCATCGATATGGAAACCGCCACTATTTTTACCGTGGGCTTTGCCAATAAAATACCCACCGGTGCTTTGCTGCTGGTAACCGACCAGCCCATGATTCCGGAAGGCATCAAAACCACCGAAAGTGACCGTCGTGTGAATGAGCAGTTTGTGGAAACACACGTAAAAATTGGAATTAAATCACTGGAACAGCTTATTAATAAAGGACTTACGGTTAAACACTTAAGATTCTAAGTCTCTTGAATGCAAGTGAAATATTTGATGCTTTAAAAAAGAAAATTTATGCCCCCGTATATTTCTTTTACGGGGAAGAGCCATTTTATATTGACGAATTAACCGGTTACATCGAACAAAATGTCCTGGACGATGCCACCCGTGGGTTTAATCTTACGGTAGTATACGGACTGGATGTTTCGGCCCGCGATGTGGTGGATTTGGCACGCCGTTTTCCCATGATGGGAAACTATCAGGTGGTCATTGTGAAAGAGGCACAAAATATCCAAAACTTTGATGCGCTTACCGATTATTTTGACCATCCCATGGAATCGACCATTCTTGTTATCAATTACAAATACCGGAAATTAGACAAAAGAAAAACACTTTACAAACGGTTAAGCAAATCGAAAAAAGTAGTTCTTTTCGAGTCGTCCAGGGTTTACGAAAGCCGTATTCCCCATTGGATTGCCGAAAGGGTACGGATGTTGGGTTATGCTATTACCCCTAAATCGGAAATGATGCTGGCCGAATTTCTTGGTGCTGACCTGTCGCGTATTGCCAATGAAATCAATAAGTTGACCATTGATTTGCAGCCCGGTGAAACCATTACCGAAGAATTGGTTGAACGCAAAATAGGCATTAGCAAAGATTTCAATATTTTCGAGTTACAAAATGCCCTTGCCCGGCGTGATGCGTTTAAAGCCATGCGTATATTGCTTTATTTCGAAGCCAATCCGAAACAAAATCCGCTGCAAATGGTTACTGTTTTACTTTTCGGGTTTTTTATGAAAGTGCTTATGGTTCACCAGTTGCGCAACGAAAGTAAAAATGCCATAGCCTCCAAACTGGGGGTGTCTCCGTTTTTTGTCGGTGATTATCAGGTAGCTGCCCGCAATTTTTCTCCTGCACGAATCAAACAAATGATTTCTGCCCTTCGCCAGGTGGATCTGAAAAGCAAAGGGCTCGGTGCGGCCGAAGCTACTTCGTACGGTCCGCTGAAAGAATGGGTGCTTCGGGTGGTTTCCTGAAAAACTTGTTTAGTTTTTGTAAATACGGTCAATGATATCCGTATATTTCTTTTGGATATGACTGCGTTTTAGTTTCAGATTGGCCGTTATTTCTCCCGTTTCAATGGTCCATTCATGGTCCAGCAGTTCGAATTTTTTGATCTTTTCGGTGTCACCGAAATGTTTGTTGTAAAACTTAACTTCTTTTTTAAAACGTTCTTTTACTTCGGGACAATGGATAATGTCTTCGTTGGTGGTAAACGGCACCTCTTTTTCTTTGCACCAGCTTCTGAGAAATTCAAAATCGGGAACGATTAATGCTGCGGCAAATTTTTGGTTTTCACCAATGACAATGATTTGATCAATAAAAGGAGATTCTTTAAACTTGTTTTCGATGAGTTGGGGCGAGATGTATTTTCCCATGGAGGTTTTGAAAATTTCTTTAACCCTTCCGGTAATTTTCAAAAGCCCTGCTTTGTCGATGACGCCGCGGTCGCCCGTATGCATCCAACCGTCCACCACGGTTTCTTGGGTTAGTTCGGGGTTTTTGTAATAACCCACCATCACACTGTCGCCTTTTACAAGAATTTCGCCCCTTTCCGAAATCTTCACCTCCAGATTTTTTAACGGAGCTCCGACAGTACCCACTTTGGCTTTTCCGGGCTCAAAAGTGTTGACGGCAATTACCGGTGAGGTTTCCGTCATCCCGTATCCTTCGAGCAACGGGATGCCGGCGGTGTTAAAGACTTTTACCAGTCGCGGTTGGATGGCGGCACCGCCCGAAACAACGACGCGCATGTTTCCGCCGAGGGCTTCGCGCCATTTGGCATAAATGAGCTTATCGAAAAACTTCCGCTGTGCCTGAAAAACAGGATTTTTTATTCCGTACTCAAATTGTTCGCCCAAAGCCACTGCCCTGAAAAACAACCATCGCGGAACCGGTTTGAGTGCCCTGCCTTTGGACAGAATTTTATCATAAACCTTTTCGAGCAACCGGGGGACGGTGGTTAACAAATGGGGTTTGATTTCCTGAATATTTTGGGCAATGGTACCCATGTTTTCCGCATAATAAATGGACACTCCGAGATAAAGCAGGATGTAAATATTGGTCCTTTCGTACACATGGCAAAGTGGCAGGTAGCTCACAGCACGCGAAGTTTCATCCACCGGAAAAATGTGGTAAAGGTTCATGACGTTGCTCAGGATATTTTTGTGCGATAACATAACCCCTTTGGGGTTGCCGGTAGTTCCGGAGGTGTAAATAATGGTGGCTACCTCGCTTTCCGCTATTCCCGCTTTGATTTCTTCCAGTTTTTCAGGGGCCGGGTTTTCTTGTCCCAGTTGGATCAATTCTTCCAAATGGGGAACATCGTCAAAATGTTTGAAAGTATAAACCCCTTTTACCGTGGCAACATTAGGAACAATGTGTTTGATTTTACGAAAAAGATCCCAACCCGAAACAAAAATATATTTCACCTCCGAATGGGAAAGAATATAACGGTAATCGTTTTCACTTATGGTGGGATAAATGGGGACATGTATGGCGCCAATTTGCAGAATGGCCATGTCGATGATGTTCCATTCAGGACGGTTAGGTGAAATGGTAGCCACTTTGTCTCCTTTTTTAATGCCCAGTTTCAGCAAACCGTAACTGATGTCATCGGCCAGCCGCCGAATGGTTTTAATATCATATTTTACCCATTTTCCATTTTGTTTTCCTGCCAGTACATCTTCTTTGGGCCGAAAGGTTGTTTCGTAATAGGGGAGCAGGTCGAAAAGGCGTTTTATTTCCATGTGTTGAGGTATTGGTTGATACGAAAAGGTGTGTTGTGTGAGCGGGTTGTTTTATTTTTTGTGAAAAACGGTGGCACTGGCCTGAGCTGTTGGCATAACTACCATGTCATTAATATTGGCATGGGGCGGCAACGTTGTAGCAAAATACGTTACGGCAGCAATGTCTTCCGGATGCAGGGGCTCAAATCCGCGATAAACGGCGTCGGCTTTTTCTTTGTCGCCTTTGAAACGGACGATGGAAAATTCGGTTTCTACTGCTCCCGGGGCTACCTGGGTAACTTTTATCCCATATTTTACAGCGTCAATACGCATGGCTTTGGTAAGAGCATCCACGGCATGTTTTGTAGCACAGTAAACATTGCCGTTGGGATAAACTTCTTTGCCGGCTATGGAACCGATATTGATAATATGTCCTTTGTTGCGTTGTGTCATGCCCGGCAGTATAGCCCGCGTAACATACAATAGGCCTTTTATATTGGTATCGATCATCCGTTCCCAGTCATCGATTTCTCCCTCTTGTATGGGATTCATGCCCACGGCAAGGCCGGCATTGTTAATCAGAATGCCGATATTTTTCCATTCCTCCGGAAGTGAATCCAGTTCCTTTTGTACCGATGCTTTGTCTCTTACATCAAAGCAAAGTGTCAGGACTTTTGTGCCGTATGTTTGGCGTATGCTTTCTTTTATTTTCTCAAGGCGGTCTGAACGGCGCCCTGTGAGGATTAAATCATGTCCGTTTTCAGCGAATTTAACAGCACAGGCATGTCCGATACCGCTGGTAGCTCCGGTGATTAAGACAATTTCTTTTTTGTTTCGCATTGGAGTAAAATTTTAACAAAAGCGAGCAAAGGTAACAAAATTTGTAAAACCGACTTTTCGGGATAAATATTCAATAAATCCTGCATAATGCTTGATTTTAAAAGAACAGGAGGGAGATGACAGGCAAGATAAAAAACAAAAAGTCCCGACATTGGCCGGGACTTTTTGAATGGACAATTACAGCTTATCTCTCTGCAAACCCCAAAAGTTTGCGAGTGATGCGATTCAAGGTCTCCACCTCAAAATCACATGGTAAAGATGGGCTAAAAAGCAGGGGATTTTACCAATTTGACAAATAAAATTATCATTTACCGGCGGTTTTCTTTTGCTATTTCTGATTTTCAGTGATTTAAAACGTTTGCACCGGCATCCTTCTTTTCCGGATCAGGTTAAAAAAACGGGAGAATAATACTTTTTCTGCAGTGAGAAAATGGTTTCTCGTGAGAGATGCCGCTGTCAAATAGCGGGAAGAGTACCGCAAAAGTTAGCAGGTACCCCTTTCAATAAGCTGGGTTTTGATCAAATGGTGTTCCGGGGTGTAATCGAAAGTATCGGCCTCGATGCGTTTCAGCAATAACCGGGTGGCTTTTCTTCCGATCTCAAAACCAAATTGGTCAACAGTGGTCAACTCCGGATCGCAAATGGAAGCACTCAAGCTGTTTTCAAATCCGATAACTTTCAATTCGTCAGGAATGGAAATTCCCAACTTTCTTGCAGCTTTCATGGCGCCGAGGGCCGTCATGTCGTTCACGGCAAAAAGGCCGTCCGGGAAATCTTTCTTTTTAAAAATGCTTCGCGATATTTTAATGGCATCCTGGTAGGTGTCGCAAGAATAAACCAAATCTTTGTTGTATGGAATACCATGTTTTTCCAATGCATCTTTGTATCCCTTTAACCGGTTTTGGCCGATGAGCAGGTGTTGTGGTGCCGAATAGATGGCAATGCGGCGGCATCCTTTTTCAATCAGATAGTTTACCGCCTGAAAAGCACCGTGATAATCATCTACCGAAACCGTATCGGCATGCAGGCTTTTGTTGATTCGATCGAAAAAAACCAGCGGGATTTCGTTGTCGATGATTTGCTGAAAATGTGAAAAGTCATGGGTCTCTTTAGCAAACGAAACCAATACGCCATCCACCCGGTTCGACAAAAGGGCTTGAATGTTCAGTACTTCGCGCATGTATTTTTCATTGGACTGAAAAACCATGACGTTATAATTGTTTTCGTAAGCCACTTCTTCAATGCCGTTGATAATGGTCGAAAAAAAGTAGTGCTGGGTTTCGGGAACCAGAAGTCCAATGGTATAGGTTTTGCTGTTCTTGAGATTAAGTGCAATGCGGTTGGGCTTGTAACCCAGTAACTTAGCCAGTTCTTTGACTGCCTCCCGTGTTTTGATGCTGATATCGGGATGGTCTTTTAACGCCCTTGAAACCGTCGAAACCGAGAACCCCAGTTTCTCAGCAATGTCTTTTATGGTAACCTGTTTTTTCATACTTCTTTCAATTTACGAAAGTAAGGTTTTTTTTGTTTCGGAAACCTTTGCGAAAAATTTTCGTTGACTGTGAAAAATCTTGTAGAAGATACTATTTCTCCAGCAATACAAAACCCCAGGGGGGAAGTTTGAAAACCCAGTCGGTTTGGATGTTGATATCCTGTCCTTTAAAAAATTCGTGATATTGTCCTTTAATCTTATCGTTATTTACCGTAAACTGTTCGGGGTGGTTGCTCAAATTTAAGATGACCACCAGTTGATTCCCCTGTTTTTCACGGTAAAAGGCAAAAACATTTTCGTTGATTCCTTTGGAAAGGGGGATGAGTTTTCCTCCCTCAGCTCCGTTTTCCAGAACGGGATTGTGGCGTTTCAACTCGTTCAGTTTGGTGTAAAAAGCGGCATAGGGTAAATGCTGCCAGTTAATGGTATCTTTCTCAAAAAAGCGCAGGCGTTTGTTATTTCCGGCTTCCTCCCCTCCGTAGATCAAAGGCATTCCGGGAATGGTGTAATCAAAAACCGTAAAAACCTTAAAAGCATTACCAAGACGTTCAAAGGCTGTACCGTTCCACGAATTTTCATCGTGGTTACTGGTGAAATACATGCGATAAACATACGGTGGAAAAGTTTCGTTGTTCCATTGGAGGTAATCCCAAATATCGGCTGCTTTCTTTTGGCCCCGGGCAATGTCATTCATTAAATGCAACATTTTCCAGGTATAGTTCATATCGAAGGCATATTTTACCAAATCCACATTGTCTTCATCCTCTGCCAGCATAAAAACCGGTTTCACCCGGTCAAGCGCCGTCCGGGCCTCATTCCAGAAATCAACAGGCACCATGCCGGCTACATCGCAGCGGAATCCATCGATGTCAGCATTTTTTACCCAATAAATCATGGCGTTGATCATGGCTTTGCGCATATCCGGGTTGTCATAATTCAATGCGATGACATCCGTCCAGTCGAAAGGCGAAACAAAGTGGCCTTCCTTGTCTTTTTTATACCAGTCGGGATGCGCTTTGACCCAAACATTATCCCAGGAAGTGTGGTTGGCCACCCAGTCGAGAATAACATGCATACCCCTTTTATGGGCTGCATTGACCAAATCTTTCAAATCGTTCAGGCTCCCGAAATGGGGGTTCACCGCCTCATAATTCTGTACCGAGTAGTAACTGCCGAGGCTTCCTTTACGGTTTTTTTTGCCAATGGGATTGATGGGCATGAGCCACAAAATGTCAACTCCCATCTTTTGCAACCGGTCAAGATGTTTTTCAAAGGCCTTGAACGTTCCTTCCGGCGTATATTGCCTGATATTGACTTCGTATATGTTGGCATGAAGACTCCAGGCGACATGCTTTTCTTTTTGTGTGTTCTGCATGGATTTTTTAATGGTATTTTGGGCAAAAATGCCATGGCTGCTCAAAAGGAGCAGAGTAAAAACTGCCGGCGAAAGTAGCGAAAAAATTTTGTTTTTCATTTTTTAGAAGCTTGTGATTCCATTGTGCAAAGCTAAAAATAAATGCACATGAAATTTTTTCATTCGAAATGACACACAGA
>CAYYRE010000017.1:0-29047 GCA_964473895.1 uncultured Lentimicrobiaceae bacterium
ATATAGAAACCAAAACGAAGTCATTCATACAGTAAAAAAAGATTTACACATGAAAAAATTATCCGCAGTTTTTTTGATTTCCATTTTGTTTTTCGGGTGTGGTCGTACGGCACACCACGAAGCGGCTGGTAACCGGCAGGGTTTTATTGCCGACAGTGCCATGGTGGTTTGTGCCCGTCCGGAAGCGGCAGCCATTGGGGTCAGGATACTCAAAGAAGGGGGCAATGCTTTTGATGCTATGATTGCTACCGACCTTGCCCTAACGGTTTCCTATCCTTTTGCCGGAAATATCGGTGGCGGCGGCTTCATGGTTTACCGCACCCGGGATGGCAAAACGGGCGCTTTGGATTACCGTGAAAAAGCACCGGAAAAGGCTTCCCGCAACATGTACCTTGACAAAAAAGGAAATGTGATAAAAGGCAAGAGTACTTTGGGCGCCATGGCCATTGGTGTCCCCGGAACCGTGGCCGGATTGTTTAAAGTTTATGAACGCTTCGGGACATTGCCTTTTCGACGCCTGATACAGCCGGCCATCGATTTGGCTAAACGAGGGGTGGTTGTCACCGAAAAACAGGCCCGGAGGTTAAATCATTACCGCAAATATTTTGCAGAGGTCAATCCCCAACCTATTTTGCTTGACAGAAAATGGAAAGCGGGAGACACCATTAAATATCCTGCGTTGGCCAAAACCTTCGAGCGTATCCGGGATCATGGCCGGGATGAATTTTATAAAGGCCAAACTGCCGACATGCTGGTACATACGGTCCGGAAATTGGGAGGGATCCTTACCAAAAAAGATTTGGCCGGTTACGAGGCCAAATGGCGAAAACCCATTGAGTTCAACTATAGAAATACCCGTATCATTTCCATGTCGCCTCCTTCGAGCGGTGGAATTTGTGTAGCCGAGATACTGAATGCCGTAGAACCCTATCCGGTAAAGCAATACGGACACAACCACCTGAAATACATCCAGTTGCTTACGGAAGCCGAACGAAGGGCTTTTGCCGACAGGGCCTATTTTTTGGGTGACCCCGATTTCGTCAGCATACCGGTGGACACTCTGATTTCTCAAAAATATGCTGACAGACGGATGGCCGACTTTTCGTGGAAACATGCCACCCCCTCTTCCGAAGTAAGCCATGGTAAAATTGTGGGATACGAAAGTATGGAAACCACCCATTACTCCATTGTGGATGCATACGGAAATGCCATTGCCGTTACGACTACCCTGAACGGTGCATACGGTTCGAAAGTGTACGTTTCCGAAGGGGGTTTTTTTCTGAACAATGAAATGGATGACTTTAGCGCGAAACCGGGAACCCCTAATCAGTTTGGATTGATAGGTGCCGAAGCCAATGCCATACAGCCCGGCAAACGGATGTTGAGTTCCATGACGCCTACCATTGTGGAAAAGGAAGGAAAATTATACATGGTTTTAGGCTCGCCCGGAGGTTCCACCATCATTACTTCGGTGGTACAGACTTTTCTGAATGTTTATGCGTTTGGCATGACCATGCAGCAAGCGGTAGATGCTCCCCGTTTTCATTCCCAGTGGCTGCCTGATAATATTAAAATGGAGCCACACGGATTTTCGTTGGCATTGCAGGATTCTTTACGTCAGCTGGGTTATGCCATAGATACTACCACGGCACCCATAATCGGAAAGGTGGATGCCATTTTGCGGTTGCCCAATGGGAAACTGGAGGGAGGTGCCGATCACAGGGGAGATGACCGGGCAGCCGGATTCTAAACAACGGTTAGCGTCCTTTGCTCCGGAAACAAAAAAAATCCGGCCCTTCAACAGAACCGGATTTTGGCGCCCCCACCAGGACTTGAACCTAGGACCCTCTGATTAACAGTCAGATGCTCTAACCAACTGAGCTATGGAGGCGTGTGTATTCCTTTTGAGGGCGCAAAGATAGAGAATAATTTTTATTTGCAAATATTTTTAAAAAAAATTTTTTCCGGGGCTGGATTTCTGCCATTTGAAAAGTTGTTTAAAAAATTTTTTCACAGCGACTTGTTATCCCCGTGAATTCTCCTACTTTTATAAGTTCATATCCATAAACCGGAACAGTTGGAAAACAATCAGTTGAAATACCGTATGTGGCTTGTGCCCTTGTTTTTTATGGCTGCCAACCTGCTGTGTCCTGTTATAAGCCGGGGACAGACACTCGGCGATGTCAAAATCAAGGTGTTCTTTTCTTCTCCTCCTGTGAATGTTTCTGCCAAAACAACCTACCTGAAATATAATAAATCTTTTGTTCTTGTTTTGCAGGCTGATGATGCCACTACCGATGTATATGAAAAAGTCTATCCTTTTTTTGCCGGTTTGAATGGTAACAACGGTTTGTTTTTTACCGATGGTACCGGCAGGGACGTTCCTTTTTCGATGCAACTAAATCATTTCTCACTCCAATCGCATGTCTATGTACACAATACGGATACGGCCCGTTATCTGAGCTGGATAAAAATCAGCCGGCTGTGGCAAAAAGGATACAGTGTGGACAACCGGGGGTTTGTGGATCCTGCCTACGGGTCGGAACAGGAATACCAGGTGGAGCGGAACGTGAGTTATACCACGAAAGAAACAGCACCGTTTGTTCCCGGCGGCATTACCATGGATACCTATGTTTTGCCGCAAACGCAAAACGGTGAAGGCCAGCTGGTCCCTGCCAGGGACAAAGCCGGGTATGTGGCTTTTTTTCGTAACCCCTCTTTCGATCTGAATACCAATCCCATCGATTTGCCTTCTGTAAAACCCTTGTTTCCCGGACGGTTGTTCTTGCGTAACCGTCTGGACAATAATTTATTCGGGAATGTGCAATTCATGGACCTGCAAAGCATAAACGGACATCATTATATGGGGGTTTACCATTTCCGGAATTTTGGGGTTTCCCCGGATGTTTCTTTTGACACTTTTAAAACCCAAATGCAACAAATTGCCGCTGCCTTCGGCAAAAACGGAAAAGACAATATTTGGGTTGCCGGTGATCAGGAGGTGTTTGAATATTTGTTGTTAGCGGACAAAGTTTCCGTTCTGAAAAATACCCTTGGTAATGAAACCGACATTTCTTTTGTGGGCAGTCAGATTCCTACAAATATGCATTGGTACTCGCTGACCCTGCTCGTGGTGGGTGATCAGCCTGTTAGTGATGTGCAAGTAACAGGTGTTACCTCCGAAACCCATGCTTTTCACGGGGATACGGCCATCATTAATTTTTCCTGGAACGGGCGTGTGATCGTTCCGGAAGGAAAACAGGCAGCCAAATATATCCAAATAGCAAAAAATGATACTTCGGCAGCCAATTGTCTGATAGCTTCCGATTATGTGGATGCCATCCAAAACCCCGATACTTTGCAAAAGTACCACGATGCACTCTGTGCTTTACAGACCTCTTCTTTGAAAGCTTATTGCAGTTACCATTTCACGGTTCCTTCCGATACGGTTTGCCTCGGCGATACGGCACAACTTACGGCCCCTGCCGGTATGAAACACTATTTGTGGAATACGGGGGATACGGTGCAACAAATCCGTGTAGCACCCAACCAGAATACCCGTTATTGGGTTACGGTTACCACACCGGATGACCAAACCGGAACAGATACCACCCGGGTCATTGTTTATCCGGTTCCGGTTTTCGACCACAGCCCCGATACGGTTGTTACCCAACCCGGCGCCGATACATTGCTTTGGGTTTCGGGTGGATTTCCCCAATATTTATGGAATACGGGTGCCACCGATACCTCCATAACCGTACATCCTAAAATGAATACCTCTTTTTGGGTGAAAGTAACCAATCAGTACGGTTGTGTTACAACCCAAAATTTTTTGGTCTCCCCCGATTATAATTATCAAATCGATTTTAAATATGATACGGTTTGCCTTGGGGATACGACCACATTGATCAATGTTTCTACCGGGAAAGATACGCTGTTGGCTGTAGCGTGGGACTTAAACATGGATGGAAAATACGAGGATGCCACAGGTGATACGGTAAAATACGTTTTTCCGAAAGCCCAGTTGTGGTTGGTGGGCATGCGACTCACTTTCTCCTCCGGAAATATCATTACCAAAATACATCAGGTGCCGGTGGGAGGAAAACCCAAAGTGGACTTTACTTATTCGGGATTATGTGCTTCGGAAGGAAACACTTTATTTACCGACAGTACCAAACTGTCTTTCGGGGAAATTACCACACGGTACTGGGATTACGGCGATGGCCGTTCCGAGTTCAGGCCTAATATTTATGCTTATCATCAATATTATCCCGGTGATTATACGGCCAAACTTATTGTGACTACTTCTTACGGTTGTGTCGATTCTTTATCTAAATCTTTTACCATATACGGTTCTCCCGATATTGTTATTCTGCGGGAAGATGGAACGCAGGTGTATTACAACGACACGGTAACTTTCGCGCCTGGCGACAGTGCTTATCTCCGTGTAAAAAACCCTGCCGATTACGATTCCATCGTTTGGCCGCCCCATGTCCTTTCCTCCGATTATTATGTCAAAGAACCCGGCCAGTATACGGTAAAGGCCTATGTGAACATCTGTCCGGGTACCTCGGTTTTTTATGGTGTATATGCCGGTGGCGGAGGTGGTGGCGGAGGGCAGCCACCGGTTACTTCTGCACAGGCCATGCCGTTTTTTACCCCCAACGGTGACGGTTACAATGATGCCTGGAAAGTAAATAACAAAGAGGTCGTCAGTCCTTTCCGTTTGCGTGTATACAACCGGGCAGGCAGTTTGGTCTATTCTTCGGATAATTATAACAACGATTGGAAGGGCGAATTTAACGGGAATCCTTTGCCCGGAGGGACCTATTATTATGTCATTATTGACCATACGGGAAAAAAATATACCGGAACCATAACCATTGTACGCTGATGAAAGGGAGGTGGGCATATTTGTTACTTTGGGCATTGCTTGCGAGCGGAAGTCTTTCTGCACAACAACTTCCCATGACAACGCAATACCTTTTCAATCCCTTTGCATTGAACCAGGCCATGGCCGGATATTTTAATTATGCTGAGGTTTTTCTGAATTACCGTCGTGAATGGACTAATATTCCCGGTGGGCCGAAAACTTTAAGAATCAATGGTTTCGGAAATATTTATAAGGAAAAGATGTGGCTGGGGGGAGCGGTTTACCTTGATAAAACAGGTGCGCTTTCGCAATTGAAAGCCAGCCTCAGTTATTCGTATGTGCTCGAAACCGGAGAGGGGCAACGGATATTTTTCGGTGTTTGGGGAAACTTTTTTCAAAATTCGCTCAGCTTGTCGGATATGACCGAGATTGATCCGAATGATCCGCTGCTTCAGGGAGGCAGTGCCATCAACGGTACTTCTTTTAACGCCGGTTTTGGGATAGATTACAATTGGCAACGGTTGAATGTGGGGTTTGCCATGCCCAATGCCCTTTCGAACAATGGTTATTATAATAATGCAACCAAGCCGGATTTCCGGTTGCAACGGGAGTTTTTGTTGCATGCCTCGTACCTTTTTTATCTTGTTGATCATTGGCAACTGCAGTCTGTTGCCGTATTCCGTAAAACCAGGAATATGCCGGGAAACTTTGAAATCTCGGCTATGGCCGTTTTTATGAAACAGGCCTGGGCAGGTGTTTTGTATCGCAATACGGGGGCTTTGGCCATCAACATAGGGGGGTATGCCGGTTATGGTGTGGCCCTTAATTACTCCTTTGAATTGGGAACCGGAGGGATAAATAAAGGCAGCGGGACCACCCACGAAATCACCCTTTCGTACCGGTTCGGGCAACAGAATAGAAATTATTTTGAAAACAAGAACGGAGATCACTTTAGCAAAAGCCGCCGGTATCCTGCTTATCGCCAAAAGGTTCCCCATATTATGGATTACAGATAGTAGAAAGAAGAGATGAAGAAGGTGTGTGAGAAGGTCTGTATAATTACTTTCCTGTTTTTTTGTGGTTTGAGCGGACTTAAAGCCCAGTATTCCCGTCCTCCCGGAATAGATTCCGTGGTGGTGATATTCAGAAATCATCCGGTGGTTTCCGTGAAAAAAGCCGCATTGAAATACAATAAGGCTTTTGCCATGAGTTTTCAAATGGATGATGCACTCAGTGATATTTATAAAAAGGTGTTTCCTGTTTTTCAAGGCGATGGATTAACGCCCGGCCTTTCCTATAGCGATGGATGCGGACATGCGGTGAACTTTAAAATGTCATCGGCTATTTATATTTTCAGCAGCAATAACTTTACCGATATTCTGAATCCCGGCGATCCTTATCATGATCAAACAAAGCTTACCTGGCCCGAACTTTATACACTTTATAAAAACCACTGGGGTATCGAAAATCACGGCCTTTTTGATAATCCGGACATCAGCTCTCCCGAAAAAATCCAATATGCTTTTCAAAGGACGGAGAGTTACGCCCGTCGTAAAATTTCCGATTCCATTATTTTTAAAAGTTTTGTTATCCCCAATGGTGATGAAACGTATGTTTCATATCTTGCCGGAAACCATTACCATGGTGCCATTAACCAGGGACAGGATAACTCCTGGATTGGACATGGAAGTACCGGGTTTGATGTGGAAAGCGATACCATCAACTGGTTGAAGCCGGTAAAACTGAACCGACAGTTTTTATACGGCGATTTTAAACGGTCGGCCGATACACTGTATGCCCATAGCCTGCATGGCAAACACGAATGGTTGCTTTCGGGTATGCATACCCTTCCGGGAAATTTTATTGCCGAAATGAAAGAAATTTACAACAACTACGGTAAACCGGGTTTGGATAATATTTGGCTGGCACCTGATGACGAAATTCTTGATTACCTGGCCGTAAAACAGGCCGTCCGGTTACATAAAACCCTTAATGGAAACCGGATGACCATTACTTTTTCGGGGGATATCCCGGCAGACCGGATGACGTATGCTTTGACGCTAAACGTTTTTTCCGACCAGCCACTGGATACAATTATTATTTACGGAACGGATCAATATAGCTATTCCGGTTTGGGAAAAGATACGGCACTCGTCAACCTTTCGTGGGATGGCCGATCTGTTTATTCTACCGAAATGTTGGCCGATTCGTTTACCCATCAAGCCTTGGTTTCCGGTTCGGAATACAAGGCGCTTGTGGCGATGGATTATGTTTTGAAACTACCTGCCGGCGAAACCAAAATCCGTTTACAAGATACGCTTTGTTCGCTGGACCGTTCGGGCTGGAGCATGGATTACGATGCAGGTTTCTGTAACTTGGTCCATCTCGGAAGGGATACCGTTTTGTGTCCCGGTGACTCCTTAACACTCAACGGGCCGGGTAACATGTCTTCCTACATCTGGTACCAAAACGGGGTGGTTTTTAGTCACGCGCAAGAGGTGGTGGTTGTGCCGGATACAACGACAGATTACGTATTGAAAGTGATAGACCGTTCGGGAAACAAAATGGGAGATACCTTGCACGTTGCATTGTTTGGAGTTCCTACAGTAAACCTTGGGGCCGACACCGGTGTATGTGCCGGAAAGTGTCTTTCCCTTGAGGTCCCGCGTGGTTTTGTATATTTCTGGAATACCGGCGATACCACTTCCTCCATTACGCTTTGTCCCTTTTCGGATACATTGGTTTCTGTCAGGTTGACTACAACGAATGGATGTTCTGTTTCCGATACCATTTTGGTACGGCATTATATAACGCCCTCTGTTTTTATTCCGCAGGACAGTTCTTTTTACTGTTTTGGCGATTCGGTTATCCTGACGGTTACCGGTGGAGAAGAAAATATGCGGTACATATGGAATACGGGTGACACGGTTCCCCGGTTGGCATTTTTACCCCGTACTGCCGATACGGTTTACCGGTTTTCCGTAAAGGGTGTTTCCCCGCGGGGATGCCCGGCGTATGATACGGCGCAAATAAAGATATCTCCTTCGTTACGGGTTTTTACCGATATTGATACACTGAAAACCTGTCAGGGTCTCCGGACCATGGTGTCCTGTACGCCCGCTAAAGGCCATTTCGTTGCTTATTATTGGATGGCTGGCAGCGATACGATCAAAACGACTTCTCCCGAGGTGGTTCTGGAACATCCCGACACCTCGCAATGGATACTTTTGTCGGCAAAGGATAAGACGGGATGCCTTGCACAGGACAGTACTTTTTTGCTAACGGTAAATTATCCTTCGTTGATTGTTCCGCAAGATACCGGAATGTGCCGCGGTGACAGTTTGTATCTTGTCGCCAGCGGAGGAACAATATTTTACTGGCTTTTGGGAGGCGATACATTGTCTTACCGGCCGGTACTGCATATTTCTCCCGATACCAATACGGTCTATAAGGTTATTTCGGGCTATGATCCGATGTGTATGACGGAAAAAAATGCCCGTGTTTCGGTGTACCCACTTCCCAAAACACACATTGTTCGCGGCGATGGGCCGGTTTGTATGCAGCGTGAGGTCAAACTGTCGGCAACAGGGGCACAGGATTATTTGTGGCAACCTGGAAATGTTACCGGGAAGATTTTTTCTGTCCGCCCATCGGATACTGTAATGGTTTATTTAACCGGCTTCAGCAATATGGGCTGTTCCCTGAAAGACAGTTTGCTTCTTGAACCTGCTCCTTTGCCGAAACCCCATTTTACGGGGCTTTACCCTTCCTATTGTGAAAATGATCCGGGAGTAGTCTTAAAAGGAGATCCCATAGGCGGCTTTTTTTCGGGGGAAGGGGTGGAGGATTCTGTTTTTTATCCTGCCAAAGCAGGCCCGGGAAGCCATGCTGTGGTTTATGTATATATTTCCCAAGCGGGATGTTCGGCAAAAGCAACAAAGGAGACTTATGTTTTCGGACCGGTCCCCACCATTCGCTTACATCCCGAAGATACTGTTTTGCATCCGGGTGGAAGAGTACATTACAATGCGGGTGATGGTTTCGACCAATACTTTTGGACTACAGGTGCAACGACACAGCAAACCACCATTCGTTATGAAGATCTCCCCGTTGGCCGCGATACGGTTTTTGTAACAGGCATTGTGGGCGGGTGTTCCAGTACCGGTAAGGCAGTGATATGGTGTCGCAATGTTTCGGGTACCGAATCGGCAAAAACAGCTCCATTGACCATCTTCCCTAATCCTGCCCATCGTTCCGTTAGGGTAATGCTTCCGGAAAATATGAAAAGTATGGAAATAAAAGTGAGGAATGACCTGGGACAAATCGTCTTTGTATCAAAAGTAAGATTACCGGGGACAAGAGGGTTTACTTTGGATGTATCCGCCTTAAAACCGGGGTTGTATACTTTGTGGGTTTATGGTATTTCCCGGACGTATGTGTCGAAAATAATTATTCAATAAAATTACAGACCTTTGCAAAAATTTTAAAAACATGAAGATAATAGGAATAGGAAATGCCCTGGTCGATGTGCTTACCCGGCTGGAAGATGATCAACTGCTGGAAAAATTGGGACTGCCCAGGGGCAGCATGCAGCTTGTGGATGCAGAACGTTCAGCGCAGATTCAACAGGAAACAAAAAACCTTCCAAAGCAAATGGCTTCCGGTGGGTCGGCAGCCAATACCATTCACGGTTTGGCCAAGTTGGGGATGGAAACGGCGTTTGTCGGCTCTGTCGGGAAAGATGAAACCGGAAAGTTTTTTGAGGAAGATTTGAAAAATAGTGGCATTACCCCCCGGCTGTTTTATTCGGATGCCCCTTCCGGAATTGCCAACGGAATGATTTCGCCCGATGGTGAACGGACTTTCGGCACGTTTCTCGGTGCTGCGTTGGACTTGTCGCCCGATAAGCTTTCCCAGGATACCTTTTCGGGATACGACCTGCTCCATGTGGAAGGATATCTTGTGCAAAACCATGCCCTGCTCGAAACCATTTTAAAGCTTGCCAAAGAAGCCGGTTTAAAAATTTCGCTTGACCTGGCCAGTTATAATGTGGTGGAAGAAAACATTGATTTCCTGCGGGAAATGGTGCAAAAATATGTGGACATTGTTTTTGCTAATGAAGAAGAAGCCAAGGCATTTACCGGGGCTTCGCCCGAAGAGGCGCTGGAACTCATTGCCCAATCGGCGGATATTGCTGTTGTAAAGGTTGGCAGCGAGGGGTCCATGGTAAAACAGGGCGAAAACAAAACAGTGATCTCTCCCATAAAAGCCAAAGCAGTGGATACCACCGGAGCCGGCGACTTGTATGCTTCCGGGTTTTTGTATGGCCTGGCACATGATGTAAGTTTTGAAAAAGCCGGTTATATCGGTTCGCTGTTGGCTGCTACCGTTATTGAGGTGGTGGGGGCCAAATTTGACGAACAAAAATGGCATGAGATCAGGGAAAAGGTAAAAGCGTTGTGACTTTTCGTGCCGAAGGCCTCAGTCTGACAAAAAAAACCCGTCATCTTCTGATGCGGGTTTTTTGTTGTTGAGGTACCGAGCGGATTCGAACCGCTGTATAAGGTTTTGCAGACCTCCGCCTAGCCACTCGGCCACGGTACCTTTTTACCGGGCTGCAAAAGTAAGAAATATTTTCTTTTGAAGTCAAAAGAATATTTGGCGTTTGCACTTAAAAAATCACCGTTTTCGTCGTAGCGGCATTTTTTTTAATTTTGGCACCGCAAAGCACCGGATTGTTTTGTGTTATCAGAAACAAAAATATGAAAATCGTGCATTCCGAACCGCCATACATAAATCCTGCCCTGCGGTTTCGTCCGGGAGAAGTGCCTTCGGGAGAAATTGGCTGGCGTAGCCCTTCCAACATAGCTTTGGTGAAATACTGGGGTAAAAAACCGGTACAAATTCCGCAAAATCCTTCCGTTAGTTTTACCTTGCGCAATTCCTATTCGGAAACAAGGGTGTCCTATGCGCCTTCGGTGCGCGGCGGGGTGGAAATGGAGTTTTATTTTGAAAACAAAAGAAACGAAACTTTTGAACAGAAAACCAAAGCCTTTTTTGAGAGCCTCGCGGATATTTTTCCCTTTGTCGGACAAATGAAATTTGTCATTCGTTCCGGTAACACCTTTCCCCATTCGGCTGGAATTGCCTCTTCGGCTTCGGGAATGAGCGTGTTGGCCATGGTGTTGTGCGATATGGAAAGAACTTTTTTCGGTACATTGCAAAACGAAGCCGACTTTCGCCGTAAGGCATCCTATGTTGCCCGCCTTGGCTCGGGCAGTGCCAGCCGTTCGGTTTACGGCGGCGTGGTGATATGGGGCGAAACGGAAAATGTGCCCGGTACTTCCGACTTGTACGGGTTGCCGGTGGGCGATACCCTTCACGAAATGTATAAAACGTATCAGGATACCATTTTGCTGGTGGATGCGGGAGAGAAAAAGGTGTCGAGCCGTGTGGGGCACAGCCTTATGAACAGCAACCCTTTTGCCGCCGAACGGTTTGGTCAGGCACACCGGAACATGAAAACATTGTTGGATGCCATGCGCCGGGGCGATAGCGAAACGTTTATCCGTGTCACCGAATCGGAAGCGCTTACCCTGCATGCCATGATGATGACCTCGCAGCCCTATTTTGTACTGATGAAACCCAATACGTTGCAAATCATCGAAAAAGTGTTTGCCTTTCGTGAAAAAACCGGACTTCCCGTGAGTTTTACGCTTGATGCCGGCCCCAACGTCCATTTGCTTTATCCGGCTGAAATCAAACAGGAAGTACTTCCGTTTATCAAAAACGAACTGGCTCACTTTTTAAGCCCGTTGGGTTTTATTGAAGATGAAGTGGGCAACGGTCCCCAGAAAATAGAATGACATGCCGGAGCAAAACAGATTTTATTCCAAAATTCTTTTGTTCGGCGAATATGCTCTGATCCTCGGTTCGCAGGCTTTGAGCATACCCTATGGCGATTTGTATGGGTATTTTTCCTCTGGTCCGGCCGGTGAGGGGAACCAAATACTGGATTCCAATGCCCATTTGAAAAAGTATGCCGCTTTTTTGCAGCAGCAACCGCAATTGAAACAATTGTTGGACCTGGCCCTGTTTGAAAAAGATATTGAAGATGGACTGATTTTTAAAAGCAATATTCCGCTGGGATATGGGCTGGGCAGCTCAGGGGCCCTTGTGGCAGCTGTTTATCACCGTTATGCTATTGAAAAAATACCTTCGCAAAATCTGGTGGCTTTAAAACAGGTTTTGGCCGCCATGGAATCATGGTTTCATGGGAAGAGTTCAGGACTTGACCCCCTGATTTGTTATTTGAACCGTGCGGTGCTGCTGGAAGGTAACGAGCGGTTAAAGACGGTGGTGCTTCCTTCTGTGCAAAATGGGGCCGGTGGCACATTGTTTTTATTAGATACCGGAACCGTCGGCGAAACGCGTCCACTGGTGAATTATTTTATGCAACAAAGCCAACGAACGGCGTTTCTTGAAAAAATCAAAAACCGGCTGATTCCCCTGAACGGAGAGTGCATTCGGGCTTATCTGCGTGGTGATGCCGGAAGCCTGTCGGGTTGTATGAAAAGTCTGTCGGTTTTCACCCTGGAATATTTTCATCCCATGATTCCTGAAAAATTGCTTTCCATATGGCAAAAAGGGCTTGCAGACGAACACTTTTTTCTGAAACTTTGCGGCTCGGGCGGCGGGGGTATGATGCTGGGCTTTACCCGTAATTTTGAGAAAACAAAGGAAATCATAAAACCTTTTTCCGTAAAAATATTTCAGCAACTTTAAATTCGAAAAGATGACAATAAAATCCACCCAACACACAGCCGAAGAATTGAAAATACTGTTTGAAGACTATTTGTTTTCCAAAGGACACGAGGGGTTCCCGAAGGTGCTTTATCCATCCGCATTGCAGATTATGAAAATGAAAGCCAAACGGATTCGTCCGGTGTTGTTGCTGACAGCCTGCGAGGCCTTTGGCGGTAACTTGCAGGATGCGCTCGACACGGCCTGCGCCATCGAAACATACCACAATTTTACCCTGGTGCACGATGACATCATCGATAAAGCCGATATCCGTCGTAATGAACCCACCGTCCATAAAGCATTTGGTGTGGACAAAGCCATATTGACCGGTGATGCCATGTTGTTGCATGCCATTCATTTGATTAACAAGGCCCCCCGCGACAAACATTTTGCTTTGATGTCTGCTTTTGAAAAGGTGGCTGCCCAGGTGATTGAAGGGGAACAGTATGATGTGGATTTTGAAGACATTCCGGAAGTGTCGTTGGAGGAATACCTGAATATGATCCGGCTGAAGACTTCCGTGTTGTTGGCTGCCTCGTTGCAAATGGGAGCCATTCTTGGCGAAGCCTCCGAACAGGATATCACAAATATTTACCGGTTCGGTGAAAAACTGGGTCTCGCCTTTCAAATAAAAGATGATTATCTTGATACTTTCGGCGACCAAAAAACTTTTGGAAAGCGGATTGGAGGTGATATTTTGCAAAATAAAAAGACCTATCTGCTTTGCTTGTCTCTTTCCAAAGCCGATGCCTCCGTGCGGCAGCAGATCTTTGAACTCTTTCGGGAAAAAGATGAAGAGAAAAAAATCAAAGAGATGAAAGCAGTTTACGAAAAATTGAACGTACACAAAGATACTTTTGCCATTATGGAAAAGTTTTATGACGAGGCCCTCGCCTCGTTGGGACGGTTATCCATTGGCAAAGCCGAAAGTGTCCGGCTGTACGAACTGGCCGAAGCCATTTACAAACGTAATTTTTGAATCGGAATCGGTAGTGTTATATTCCCAGTTGTTCTTTCAGTTGCTTGATGCGGCTTTTGCTTACCTGTACTTTGGCGCCGTTTTTCAGGATAATCAAGTAGCTTTCTTTGCCGTATTTTTCCAGTTTGTCCATTTGGTCGAGTCGGATAATATGGGAGCGGTGCACCCGCATGAATTGGTCGGGGGGAAGTTGCCGTTCTAATGTTGCCATGGTTTCTTTTTTCAGGAAGCGGCCTTTGGCCGTATGAAATTCCACATAATCGTCCTGTGCTTCCACGTGGACAATCTCTTCCACCGGTATGACATCGATACGGTTGCCGGTTTTTACAAAAAAGCGTTCCTGTGGACCGGCTTCGTTACGCACCTGTTGTTTGAGTTTTTCCAGGATGGGTTGGGAAGATGTTTTGTTTTTTAACCGGTTGAAAACTTTCTCAAGGGCCTGATCAAAACGTGTTTTTGAGAAAGGTTTCATCAAATAATCCACAGCATTCAGTTCAAAGGCTTTCAGGGCAAATTCGTCATAAGCGGTGGTAAAAATGATTTCGGGGTATTCGTCTAACAGCTCCAACATTTCAAAGCCGGTCAGTTTGGGCATTTGGATATCAAGGAAAATCAGGTCGGGCCGGTATTCGGCAATGGCTTTCATTCCTTCAAAACCGTTTTCGCATTCGGCCACCAGTTCCACTTCATCGTGCGACTGCAGGTAAGCCTTTATAAGGTTACGTGCAGGTTCTTCATCTTCGATAATAATGGCAAAGATTTTATGATTCATATTTTTTTTCTTTTGGTAAACGCAACAGTGCCCTGAACACCATTTTTTCGGCAACCGTTTCCAGTAAATCACCACGCAAATAAATGAGTTGTAACCTTTTACGGATGTTTTTCAAACCGATTCCTTCCCCTTTGGGTTTGGCAATTTCGGGATCGTAGTCGTTGCTGATTTCGATGACAAGATAATCATTTTCCTCTTTACAGGAAATTTCCACCTGTACTTCATCGGAGCTGTTATAAACACCGTGTTTTATGGAGTTTTCGATGAGGGGTTGCAGGATCATGTTGGGGATCATGTATTGAAAACAATTATCGGGAATGTTATACACCACACGGAGGCGCTTTCCGAACCTTACTTTTTCAATATCGAGATAACGTTTCAGGTTTTCAAACTCTGTTTTCAGGACAGTTTTTTCGTTTTTATCGTGGCTCAACGAATAACGAAGAAAGTCGGAAAGTTTAATGACCATTTCCTGTGCCTTTTCGGGATGGGTCATGGTGAGTGCACTGATGGAGTTCAGGCTGTTAAACAAAAAGTGGGGGTTGATTTGCGATTTGAGTGTTTCCAACTCGGCCCGCGTCACCAGATTTTGGAGCTTGTTCTCTATTTTAAGTTTTTCCTGCAGGTCATCATAATACAGAATCAAATAATAAAACATGACAAAGAGGAGGTAATAAAACAGCCCCATAATGGCCCGCCAGGCAAGAGAGCTTTTCAGAAACTCCATGTAATTCATATCATTTCCGTAAAACCCCTGGAGTAGGAAGTAGCTCATAAGCAACCACAACCCGATGACCACAATGGCAGTAAGTAAATGATTGAAAAGTAAGTCGATAAATGATGGTTTTTCTTTCAGGTTAAAGCGGATGACAAACCACAGACTGTACCCGGCTACCATAAAGAGCAGGTTAAAAACAAGCGCATCGGTAAGGCTTTCGGTACCGCTCAGCCCGTAAAAGAAATTCAGTACCAAGGTATGCACGGCAATGATAAGCGCCCAAATGGAAAGGTAACTGATGAAATAGTTCCTGCTTTTTGTAATGGGGTTTAACATCATCTTTTCTGTGCTTTGAATAGATTATACCCTGAGGGTTTCCACTTTGCTTAACCGGTTGTCTAAATTATACCGTTCCACCATGCCGCCGATCAAAAAGAGGTCGATGATCCAGCCGATACCAAAAAGTTGGCCTGTGAGCAGATAGAGGATACCGCTGCCCCATTTACCGAGATAAAACCGGTGGGCCGACAAAAATCCGAGGAAAAACCACAATAAATAAGCTGCTGCTTTTGATTTCATAATGTAAAAATGGAAGATTAAAAACTTTTCACTTCGATACCGCCGAGCATAACAATACCTTTGATAACCAAAATCTTATTGCTGTTGGCAGCGGTAGGGTTGATGCCCCTTTTATCGTTAAAGCTGCCCAGGATGGCAATGGCATCCGATTGTACGGTCCAGTCGTTGGGAACCATGAATTTTGTCCCGCCAAACAGGGTAAACACATCAATTACCGCCACGTCTGAGGCAAATTCCACCTGGCGCAGGTCGAATTCGGATCCGCCCATTATGGCTGTAACGGTTCCCCCTTTGAAGTTTTTCGATTGGATGATTTTTATGCCGCCACCGAACAGGGAGACATCATTCAGATAACCGCTGTTGCCTTTTACCGGATTTCCCTGTTCGTCATATTGAATAGTTTGTGGCGAACGTTGCCTGAGTATGAGCAAAACCCCTAATCCAATGAAAAGTACAGGCCAAAAAATATCACGGAAACGGACGGAATAACCGAAAATCTCAGGTAACCAAAAGAAAACGCCAATGCCTATCAAAATATAAGGTGCCGTTTTGCCGGGCCGGGTCGCCATTAAAATCAGTCCGATATAAATGAGAATGCTTTTCCACGAAAAAAGGTAGTGGGCTATGTTCACATCAAAAATATCCAAGTTGGAAAGCATGAGCAGGATGCCGCCCAAAATGAGTAATCCACCCATGACGAGCTTGCCGTTTTGTTTGTTATGTTGTATGTCGTGTTGACTTTCCATAATCTTGTGTTTTAAAATTTTATGCAAAGATAACCAGTGCCGTGCGATGACAAAAAGAAAAATCGGTGAATACGTGCTTTTTGTCGGTAAATGGAGGGGGGCTTTTCGGAAAACCCTATCTTTGCAGGAAAGGTTCGTTGGTAGCTGTCCCGCTGTCCGTTATCGAACATTCGCTGTTTTATAACGAACAAAAAAAAATATGCTCTGACAATATGAATTTTGTAACCTTTTGTGTATAAATTAAATACCATTGTGGCACGTTTTGTGATACAAGCATTTTCCAAAACAGTATATCAACAGGTAGATGGCAGTGCCATCGGTTAAAAATGTATATTCCATGAAAAAGAAATTGTTTTTCTTTCCTTTCATTTTGCTTTTGTTTTTCAGTACAACCGGAAAGGCACAGCAGCCCTGGTCTCTGGAAAAATGTATAAACTATGCTTTCGAAAACAATCTGCAAATCAAGCAGAGCCGGCTTTCCACACAGTCTTCAAAAGAAGATTTGTTGCAAAGCAAATTGAAGTTTCTTCCATCGTTTAATGCCAGTATTTCTCAAAATACCGGTTGGGGAAGGTCTATCGATATGGCTACTTATCGTTATACCAACAACAAAACCAATCAGGCTTACGGTTCGGTAAATGCCAGTCTCATATTGTTCAGTGGCTTGCAAAATGTAAATGCGTTGCGTCAAAAAGAATTTGAATATCTGGCCAAAAAATACAATTCGGATAAAATCAGGGACAATATTGCGTTGAATATAGCCGCCGCCTATCTGCAGATTTTATTCAATATCGAGCAGGTGGCCAATGCAAAGCGGCAGGTGGAAATCAGCCGCAAGCAAATCGATCGTACCCAAAAACAGGTGGAAGCCGGGACGGTGGCCAAAGGAAACCTGTTGGATATAGAAGCCCAGGGGGCCAACGACCAGGTAAACCTTGTGAATGCCCAAAACAAGCTCATGCTGGCCTATCTCGATCTGATGCAATTGCTTGATATCAAAGGAACCTCAAAATTTGACATTGAAAAACCGCAACTGAAAATTACCCATAAACCCGATCTGCTGCCCGTTCAGTCCATTTACCATACCGCATTGCAAATCATGCCGCAAATTAAAAGTGCCGAATACTCTGTAAAAGCTGCCGCCAAAGCTTTGTCCGCTGCCAAAGGACGGCGTAGTCCCACCCTTTCGCTCAATTCTTCTTACGGAAACAACTATTCGGATCAAATCCGTTTAAGCAATAATCCGTTAGACCCCGACTTTAAAAAAACCAAACCGTTTTGGGACCAACTCAGGGACAACCGTAACATTACCCTCGGTTTCCGGTTGACCATTCCGATTCTCAACGGATATCAGGTGGCGACATATATCAAACAATCGAAAATATCGCTGGAAAATGCTAACCTGAATCTTGAAATTGAGAAAAACAATTTGCGCAAAAGTATCGAGCAGGCTTACGCCGATGCACTGGCCGCTTATCAAACCTATATGGCCCGCCAAAAGTCGCTGGTTTCGTTGCGTGAGGCATTTAAATACGCGCAGGAAAAATTCAATGTGGGAATGGTTAATTCTACCGATTTTGATGTGGCCAAGGTAAAACTTTATAATGCCGAATCGGATATGCTGGCTGCTAAATATGATTATATCTTTAAAACAAAAATTCTCGACTTTTACCTCGGTCGCAGCCTTACCCTGAAGGATATGACCGTGGCTGCACCGCCGGCTTCCGGCACGTTGAAATAGGGAGGATATCTTTGAAGATTGATTACCTTCGCAAAAAAAAATAAAAAAATGACAAAATCACGGAAAAAAATCATTTGGTCTATCGCCGGGGCGGTCGTTTTACTCGTCATTATCGTATTGGCTGTGAAAAAGGGTAAATCTTCCGAAGCCAAAAAAGTGGCGGTAGAAAAAGTGGTACGTAGAAATATTGTGGAAACGGTTTCCGCCAACGGGAAAATACAACCGGCCAAGGATGTGAAAATCAGTCCCTATATTTCGGGTGAAGTGGTCGCTCTGTATGTCAAAGAAGGTGAATTTGTAAAAAAAGGGCAAAAACTGGCTAAAATTGATCCGAAGATTTACATTTCGAGTTACCAGCAGGCACAGGCTGCCGTGAAAACCGCCGAAGCCAACCGGGCCAATGCCAAGGCGCGTCTGGCCCAGTCACAGGCACAATTTACCAAAAGCAAACTGGATTTTGAACGCAGTAAAAAGTTGTGGAAAAAACAGGTGATTTCCGATGCGGATTTTGATGCGGCGCGTTCGGCTTATCTTGTGGCCGAAGCTGAGGTGAAAGCCGCTGAAGAAAATTACAAGGCCAGCCAATTTCAGGTAAACAGTGCCAAGGCCAAGCTGAGCGAAGCCGAGGAAAACCTGAACCGTACCACCATTTATGCTCCTAACAACGGGACGGTTTCCAAACTGAGTGTGGAGGTGGGCGAACGGGTGACGGGCGCTTCCCAGTTTTCGGCCGGTACCGAAATTATGCGTGTGGCCAATCTCGGAGTGCTCGAAGTAAAAGTGGAAGTCAATGAAAACGATATTGTACAGGTGGCGCTCAACGATACGGCCCTTATCGAAGTGGATGCTTATTTGAACCGTAAGTTCAAAGGGATTGTTACTGAAATAGCCACTTCGGCCAATACTACCGGCGTCAGTGCCGACCAGGTAACCAATTTCGATGTAAAAATACGCATGTTGAAATCTTCTTACGCCGATTTGATTCAACCGGAAAACCCCATTCCATCACCGTTCAGACCGGGCATGTCGGCTACGGTTGAAATTCAGACCAAGCGTGCCGACCATGTGCTGGCCGTTCCCATTCAGGCGGTAACGACCCGTGCCGATTCCACCGGACGCCTGCGTTCGGCATTGGAAAAAAGAGAAGAAAAAAAGGCCGGAAAGAAAAAGGCGGATGAAGTGAATAAGCCAACACAAGAGTATGTTTTTCTGTATAAAGACGGTATAGCCAAATTGCAAAAAGTGCAAACCGGCATCCAAGATAATATGTATATCGAAATCAAAAAAGGGTTGAAAGAAGGCGAGGAAGTCATTACGGCACCTTACCGACAGGTATCCAAATTGTTACGCAATGGCGACAAGGTACGTAAAGTACCCATGAAAGAATTGTTTTCGGTAAAGAAAAAGTAAAATAAGAGAAAAGAGTTGGGGAAAATATTAAATATCGAAACATCCACCCGCATTTGCTCGGTGGCACTTGCCATCGATGGCCAAGTGGCGGCCATGCAGGAATCTTCCGTGGAAAATTCACATGCCCGTCACATTACTGTTTTTGCCGAAGAGGTCATGTATCTGGCAGGAATGAATTTTAAAGACCTTGATGCCGTGGCTGTAAGCAAAGGACCGGGTTCGTACACCGGTTTGCGTATTGGTGTTTCCACGGCCAAAGGCTTTTGCTATTCGCTTGACAAGCCGTTAATCTCAGTGGGAACACTGCGTTCGCTGGCCAACGGCATGATCGAAAAAATGAAATCGGAAGGCAAAGATCCTAATGAATATCTGTTTTGTCCTATGATTGATGCCCGCCGTATGGAAGTGTACACAGCAGTTTATGACAGCACTTTGCATGAATTGCTTCCGGTGAAAGCCGAAGTGATTGATGAAGGTTCTTTTGCGGAATTTTTTCAAGGAGAAAAACCGTTGGTTTTTATCGGTGATGGAGCGCCCAAATGCAAGGATATCCTTGCCACAGTTTCCGGCAAAGCCCTGTTCCCCGGTGATTTTCCTGCCTCGGCAGCTTACATGGCCCGTTTGTCCGAAGAAAAATTCCGGCAAGGACAGTTTGAAGATACGGCCTACTTCGAGCCTTTTTATCTGAAAGATTTTGTGGCCGGCATCCCCCGTGTAAAAGGGTTGCGTTAACAGGGGCTTCTTTCGTTTCCCGCCGAATTGTATTTTTGCAAAAAATCAAAGAATCAGATCATGCTGAAAGTAAAAAAATTCGTATTCAATCCTTTCCAACTCAATGCTTATGTGGTGTACAATGACGAAGGGGATGCCCTGCTTTTCGATCCGGCTGTCTCTTCGCCCGAAGAAATGCGGCAATTGCAGGATTTTATCGACGGAAACCGTTTGAAACCCCAGATGTTGGTGAATACCCACAGCCACATCGATCACATATTGGGAAACCTTAAAGTGGCCGGGATTTACGGATTAAAACTGGCGGCCCATCCGGGCGGACAGCCTTTTCTCGATCGTGCTTTTGACAGTGCTGCCCGTTTTGGTTTGTCGCTCGATGGGGTGAAACCCATTGACATCCCCTTGAAAGAAGGCGACCGTTTAACCCTCGGACAGGATACATTACAGGTGTTTGATACACCGGGACATGCGGATGGGAGCCTTTGCTTTTACGCTGAAAAAGAGGGCTTCGTCATTACCGGAGATGTTTTGTTTTACCAAAGTATCGGCCGTACCGATCTGCCTACCGGCGATTATGATGTTTTGCAAAAAAGTATTTGGGAGAAGCTTTTTGTGTTGCCCGACGAAACGGTGGTATATCCGGGGCATGGTCCCGATACAAAAATCGGTCGTGAAAAAGTGGAAAACCCGTTTGTCGCCATAGGGATGGAATAAATGGCATCCAAAACGCTGCATACCTTTTACCTGGCCCCTTTTCAGGGGATTACGACGCATGTTTTCAGAGAAGTTTATACCCGTCATTTTTCAGGGGTATCCAAACTTTATACTGCTTTTTTTACGGGGATACAAACAGCCAAAAGCATGCGCCGGTGGGGAAAAGAACTGAAAAACATTCGACACCACAATATTCCGGTGGTTCCCCAAATTCTGAGCAAAGATGCGGACGAAATTTTACTGTTTGCAAGGCTTTGCCGTAATTTGGGCTTTGAAGAGGTAAACTGGAATCTTGGCTGTCCGTTTCCGCGGGTAGCCAAAAAAATGAGGGGATCCGGCTTGCTGCCTCACCCCGACAAAGTAAATGCCATTCTTGAAAAGGTGATGCCGGATATGCCGGTGCGGTTTTCGGTAAAATGCCGGCTTGGATACTACCATGCAGAGGAAATATTTGAGTTGCTGCCTGTTTTGAACCGTTTTCCTTTGTCCGAACTGATCGTGCATGCCCGCCTCGGTGTACAGATGTACAAAGGGCATCCGCTGCGTGAAACTTTTTCGAAATTGCCGGCACAAACAGTGCTTCCGTTGGCTTATAACGGAGATATTTTTTCTCCGGAAGATTTTGAAACGGCGAAAAATAATTTTCCGCAAACCACCCGCTGGATGCTCGGGCGTGGCTTGTTGGCCGACCCGTTCTTGCCGGCCCTTTTACAGGGCGAAACCCTTCCGGAAGTTCCGCAGGTCAGGGTCCGTCGATATGTGGAAGATCTTTATGTTGCCTACCGGAAAAATTTTAATGATTCGCTGCGCGCCATTAATGTGATGAAAGAGTTGTGGAGTTACCTTGCACTGTCGTTTGATGATCCCGGAAAGGTTTTCGGAAAGATAAAAAAAACCAATGGTTTCGATGCTTACGAAGAGGCGGTGAACACCATTTTCGAGAACTTCACCTGGATGGGTAACGGGGCTATCCGCTTACGCGATGAACCGGTTGTATGATAGGCCGTGAAGGCACAAAAACTTATCTGCCTTTTGCAAGGAGGCACAACGAAACGACCGCATATTTATTTGATGATCAAACCGTTCTTCATCACCGGTACCACATGCCAAAGGTTTTTTTGTAGGCAATAATCCACATCTTTCCCGAAACCGTTATTTTTCAGCAAGTTCAGATGATAGCAGTCTTTTAAAAGCAGGGGCAGGTTGCCATTGTCTTTTTGGTAAGCTTTCAACAGGGTGATGGCCATGTCCGAAAGTTTTACCCGTTTTTGCTTTTTCATTTCATCCACAAAAAGGGCGGCACACATGGCATCGTCCATAGAGAAATTATTGTTGGTTCCCGAACAAACCAACACCACATGGTCTTTCGGGAGTAAATGCCGTACAAGGGCCTCCATATTTAAAAAGGCACCAATAGATATACTTTCGGCTTCCTGTAGCCGGTTCAGTGCCTGCGTTCCATTGGAAGTGGTCAAAATCAGTATTTTCCCCTCCACTTTCTGACGGGAATAGGCCAAGGGTGAGTTGCCGAGGTGAAAACCGGCAATGGTTTTTGTATCGCGTTCGCCGCAAAGCAAAACCTTTTCGCCGGAAGCTTCGATTGTTTTTGCTTTTTCCAGGGCTTCCCGGACCGTTACCACCGGAATGAATGCTTTGGCACCGTGGGCCAGTGCCGTCACCATGACTGAGGAAGCCCGCAGTACATCGATTACCACCACCGTTTTGTTCTTGACCAGGTCGGGCCGGATGGCCGAAGCGTAAGGAATAACGTCAATTTTCATGGTGCAAAAATACGGTCTTTTTGATTTGGGGCCGGACTATAGAGGGCTGTTCCTGTTTTTCAGGGTTCTGTACGTTGTGTAACCATCCTTTTGTTTTTGCTATCTTTGCCGCTCAAAACCGGATAGAATGAACGACCGAAAAATCAGGGTGCGTTTTGCCCCCAGTCCCACCGGCCCTCTACACATCGGAGGGGTGCGTACCGCATTGTATAATTACCTTTTTGCCCGAAAGAATGGGGGTGAATTGATCTTACGAATTGAAGATACCGACCGGACCCGTTTTGTCCCCGGCGCCGAGCAGTACATTCTCGAAGCTTTCGACTGGTGCGGTATCCGTTTTGATGAAGGGGTTTCGTTGGGAGGTCCTTACGGGCCTTACCGGCAATCGGAACGCAAAGCCATTTATGGCAACTATGCACAACAACTTGTGGAAGAGGGGCATGCCTATTATGCCTTTGATTCGGCAGAAGATCTTGCTGCCCGGCGCAAGAAGTGTGAAGCGGAGAAAAAAACATTTGTTTACAATGCTGCTACCCGTCAAACACTGAAAAATTCTTTGGCATTGTCGCAAGACGAGGTAAAACGGTTGCTGGATACCGGCACCCCGTATGTCATTCGTTTCAAAATGCCGGAAGACAAAACCGTAAAAATGACCGATTTGATCCGCGGGACAGTGGAGGTACAATCCCGTGTGCTGGATGATAAAATTTTGTTTAAATCCGATGGGATGCCTACTTACCATTTGGCCAATGTGGTGGATGACCATTTAATGGAAATCAGCCATGTGATTCGCGGCGAAGAGTGGCTGCCTTCGTTGCCGCTGCATGTGTTGCTTTACGAAGCTTTTGGGTGGGAAAAACCACAGTTTGCCCATTTGCCGTTGTTGCTCAAACCGGATGGAAAAGGAAAACTGAGTAAGCGCGATGGCGACCGGTTGGGATTTCCTGTTTTTCCTTTGCAATGGACTGACCCCAAAACCGGTGAAAAAACAAGGGGTTACCGTGAAGATGGCTATTTCCCCGAAGCCTTTATCAATATGTTGGCCTTGCTGGGATGGAATCCGGGAGATGAACGTGAGATTTTTTCCCTTGTCGAAATGGCACAGGCCTTTTCCATCGACAGGGTGGGAAAATCGGGTGCCCGTTTCGACCCGGAAAAAGCCAAATGGTTTAACCATCAATACATGTTGCGTAAAAGCAATGCCGAACTCACCGCCCTGTTTTTGCCCATGCTGCGTGAAAAAGGGATTATGGCGGATGCCGCTTATGTGGAAAAGGTTATTTCGCTGGTCAAAGAGCGGGCGCATTTTGTGCATGAATTGTGGGAACAGGCCGATTTCTTTTTTCAGGCTCCTGAGACTTACGATCCTAAAGCAGTAAAAAAACGTTGGAAACAGGCTTCTTACGATCAAATGCTTGCGTTAAAAGAGTTGTTGGCAGGCCTGGACGATTTTTCTTCCGAAAATACCGAAACGGCGGTCAAAAAATGGTTGGAAGAAAAAGGTTATGGCATGGGCGCCGTATTGAATGCTTTCCGGTTGCTCATTGTGGGGGCGTTAAAAGGACCTCATTTGTTTGATATTATTGCGCTGATCGGTCAGGAAGAAACTTTGCGGCGTATGGAAACCGGATTACATATCCTTGGGAAAAAAGCAGTATAAACCAAAAAACAGAAAGAAACCATGTCGGTGATTTCCATTGAAGGAATGGAATTTTTTGCTTATCATGGCTGCTTTAAAGAGGAGCAGATCATTGGCACCAAATTTCGTTGCGACCTATTTATTGATGTTGATACCACCAAAGCCGAGCAAACCGATCAGTTGCTCGATACAGTGAATTATCAGGAGGTTTACCAGGTGGTGAAAACCGAAATGGACCGGCCTTCGAAACTGTTAGAGCATGTGGGGCGCAGAATTATAACACGGCTCAAAGAACGGTTTCCGGCAGTAAAACAGGTGCGCTTGAAAATTAGAAAACTCAATCCGCCGCTGGGTGGAAAAATGGCCTTTGTGGCTGTTGAACTAAAAGGATAATCGTTTTTTCTGCCAAACCGGGTGCTTTTATGGTAATGGAACCTTTGGCATTTAATTTGATAATACACCCCCATACGATGACCATTGCATTGACAATAACAAAATAAATTTAGATCATATGGAAAAAACAAAATGTTTGATTATAGGATCCGGTCCTGCCGGATATACTGCTGCCATTTATGCTTCGCGCGCCGACCTGAAGCCCATTGTTTATCAGGGTATGGAGCCGGGAGGTCAGCTGACCACCACCACCGAAGTGGATAATTTTCCCGGATATCCCGAAGGGATTGACGGTCCCAAATTGATGGAAGACCTGCAAAAACAGGCCGAACGTTTCGGTGCCGATATCCGTTGGGGTGTGGTCACCGATGTGGACACCACCAAACGCCCTTTTAAGGTAAAAGTGGACGATGGTACTGAAATCTTGGCAGAAACTGTCATTATCGCCACAGGTGCTACGGCAAAATACCTCGGCCTTGAATCGGAAGAAAAATTCAAAGGCGGTGGTGTTTCGGCCTGTGCCACCTGCGATGGCTTTTTCTATAAAGGAAAAGATGTGGCTGTTGTGGGCGGTGGCGATACGGCTGCCGAAGAAGCGACCTATCTGGCCAACCTTTGCCGGAAAGTTTACCTGATCCATCGCCGCGACCAGTTGCGCGCTTCCAAAGCCATGCAGAAAAAAGTGTTGGAAACTCCCAACATCGAAATTCTTTGGAACCACGAAGTGAAGGAAATTGTGGGTACCGTCAGCGGGTTTACCAAAGCACTGAACGGCGCTATCCTTGTCAATAATAAAACGGGTGAAGAAAAGAAAATAGATATCGAAGGATTCTTTGTGGCCATTGGACATAAGCCTAATACCGATATATTCAAGGGAAAATTGGATATGGACGAAACCGGATATTTGATAACCAAACCCGATTCTACCGCCACCAACGTACCGGGTATTTTTGCGGCCGGCGATGTGCAGGACAAACATTACCGCCAGGCTATTACCGCTGCCGGTACGGGAGCCATGGCTGCCATCGAAGCCGAAAGATTTTTGGGATAACCGCAATAGAACCGGTTGTAACCTGCAGACCGGTTTATTTTTCTATGGGATTCCGTGGAAAAGTAAACCGGTTTTTCTTTTTATTGCATCCGGAGTATACCTGGTGATTTTGAAAGTTTACCGTTACCTTTGCACAAAAAAAATATGGCGCTTGGCAAAAGGGAACAACGGATTGTAACGGTGTCGCGTGTAGCGGTTTTCGGTAACGCTTTTCTTTCTCTTTTAAAAATTGTGGTGGGTATTATGGCCGGGAGCCTTGCCGTTGTTGCCGATGGTATTGATTCGGCGTCGGATGTGCTGACTTCACTCATCACACTTTTTACCGCTCATATTATTGCCCGTCCGCCCAATCCCAAGTATCCTTTCGGTTATAACAAAGCCGATACGCTGGCATCGAAAATACTGGCTTTTATCATCTTTTTTGCGGGAGCACAACTGGCCATTTCCACCTTTGGTAAGTTGATTCATCCCGAACCCCGGCCCATTCCCGAAACCATTGCCGTTTATATCGTCATTGTTTCCATCATAGGCAAGCAATTATTGGCTTTGTACCTTAAAAAAGCAGGAAAGACGGAACAAAGCAGCATGCTGATGGCCAATGCCAAAAACATGCAAAGTGATGTGCTTATCTCTTTTTCGGTTTTGGTAGGTCTTTCGGCAACTTTTATTTTTAAGATGCCGCTGCTGGATGTGGTGACTGCCTTTATAGTGAGTGCGTGGATCATGGCTACTGCTTTAAAAATATTCATCGAATCGGGCCGTGACCTGATGGATGGTGTGGATGACCCGGCCATTTATCAAAAAGTGATTGAGGCATGTGGAAAGGTACCGCAGGTTTCGCGGCCGCATCGCATCCGTGTCCGTAAAATGGCCCATTTATACATTATTGCCCTTGATGTGGAATTGCCCGGAGAACTTACCTTACAGGAAAGTCATCGCCTCAGCCACGAAGTGGAAAAAGCCATCCGGGCCTCCGTAAAAAATGTTTACGATGTGGTCGTCCATATGGAGCCCCGGGGCGACAGTGGCGAAGGGGAGGTCTTCGGGGTTTCCGAAAGCAGTTTTTAATGGAAGTTGTTTAAAGTTTACCTGAAAATATTGTTTATAATATATTGTCTATCAGCAAATAAATACCGAATATCCCCTTCTTGAAGGGGTGCAGGGGTAGGTATATAAACAAAGATATTTATTTGCTGATTGATCAGGTTCTTAGCAAATTTTCGTTTTGTAAACTTTAAACAACTTCATGGTTATTTCCTGACAATCAATACAGGAATGTTTACTTTGTGCCTTACCTTTTCGATGGTCGTCCCGAAAATAAGGTCCTGGAACCATCCGTGCCCGTGGGCGCCCATAATAAGCAGGTCAGCACCGAATTCCGCGGCAAATACCGGAAGTAAAACTTTCGGGTTGCCGTATCCTACCTTGGTTTCGGCATCAAACCCCATGCCATTGATTTTTTCCACAAAATGCTCTAATCTTTGGCTGTCATCTTCGGCTTCAAGGTCCTCGGTTTCATCCCCAAATACAAGGGCTGTGGCACTTTCCACCACATGGACAAAAAGAAATACGGTTTCTTGATCGCCCATGGCCAGCGCATGTTGCAATACTTTGGCATCGGCGGGTGAAAAATCAAGGGCCACCATGATTTTCCGGTATAGGGGCTTTTGTTTGATCTGTAATTCGGGAATGCCGGAATGGATAAAACGACTCTTTTTGGTTTTGGCTTTTTTGGCCATGGGGAGAAACAGCAGGTAAGCCATTAGAGTGCCCAAGGCTGTAATCATCGGAATGATCAAGGTGATGACCCAAATAGGGTGAGCACTGTACCAGGTTCTGACTTCATTCATCACCAGTTGTATATTCAAAGAAACTATGACCAGCGCAATGGTCCAGGCTGCTATTTTTACGGGTAGGTGGATGGCAAACTTTCCCATGGCGGTTTTGTCGCTCACAAAATGAATCAAAGGAATCACGGCAAATCCCAATTGTAAACTCAAGACCACCTGGCTTAAGATAAGTAACCGGCCGGTATAACTCTCTCCGAAATAGAGTAAGGTAATGATGGCTGGAATGATGGCCAATGACCGGGTAATGATCCGGCGGGCCCAAGGTTGAATTCTGAAATTAATGAATCCTTCCATAATGATTTGTCCCGCAAGTGTTCCGGTAAGGGTAGAGCTTTGTCCTGCCGCAATTAAAGCCACGGCAAATAGAATGGCTGCCCACTTGGTTCCGAGCAACGGGGCCAGAAACTTGTAAGCATCCTGTATTTCACTTACGTGAAACAGACCGGCTTGATAAAAAGTGGCTGCTGCAAGGATTAGAATGGCGGCATTCACAAAAAAGGCCATGTTGAGCGCAAAAAACGAATCAAAAAAATTATAACGCAGGGCACTGCCGATATCACGCCGCGTGCGTTTGAAATTGCGGGTTTGCACCAGCGACGAGTGTAGATAAAGGTTATGGGGCATGACAGTGGCCCCTATAATTCCAATGGCAATATATAAGGCGCTGCTGTTGGGGATATTGGGGATAAAACCTTTGGCCAGTTCGCCCAAATCAGGTTGTGCAAAAACCATTTCTATAAAAAAAGCCAATCCGATGACCCCCACCAAAGCCAGAATGAACGCTTCCATTTTACGCATCCCTTTGTTAATGAGGAATAACAGAAGAAAGGTATCGGCAAAAGTCAGCAATACACCCCAAAGCAAAGGGATGTGAAAAAGCAGTTGTAATCCAATGGCCATACCGATGACTTCTGCGAGGTCGGTGGCAATAATGGCTATTTCGGCCAAAAGGTACAAAATGAAATTCACCGGTTTGGAGTAGGTTTCGCGACACGCCTGGGCCAGATCGCGCCCACGTACAACTCCCAAGCGAACACTGAGTGTTTGTAACAACAAAGCCATGATGTTCGACATAAGCAAAACCCATATCAGCTGGTAGCCGAATTGACTGCCGCCTGCTATGTCGGTAGCCCAATTGCCGGGGTCCATATATCCCACACTGATGAGATAAGCAGGGCCCATAAAAGCGAGAAGTTTTCTGAAAACGCCTGTTTTTTGCATCGTGTCCACTGAAGCATGGACCTCTTCCAGTGATTTTTTCTCTTCTTT
>CAYYRE010000018.1:0-25012 GCA_964473895.1 uncultured Lentimicrobiaceae bacterium
AATTAATGTCGGGTTGGAAAAAACCTGATACCGGGCCGGCAGTTCCGGGTATTTTTCTGCATTGACAAAAGCCAGTTTGATTTCCGGAAATTTTTCTTCCACCAGTTGCATTACTTTTGGCCGCAAACTGAGGCAAGGAGCACAATGATCATTATAAAAATAGAGCATAGCCGCCATGCCTTCTTTCACATGGCTTTCCACTTGTTCCGGTGTCTGCAGTTCGTTTTTCATGGTTTGTTGCTTTTCCCAAAAAATGGCTGCAAAAATACGACTTCCGGAAAAACGGACAAGTTTTTTTTCGTATGCCATTCGGGCTGTAATTCCCCATTTTTTCTAATTTCGCCATCGCATAAAATGATACGATTCCCGGTTATGGACACGCAACAGGAAAGGAATAAACCTTTGTTATTGAAAATTCTGCTCATTTTGACTTTTATCGGAAGCGGAATGACCATGTTTTCAAACCTTTTTATTTATGGCTTTTTTGATCAGATCAAAACAGCGGTGGCTGCCATGGGATCACCTTACAATTTTATGGGGACCTCGATGGATCTGAAAGCCTTTTTTGAAATCAGTCCCTCTTTTTATTTGCTCCAGGGCCTTTTGTCCGGGGTTTCCCTGACCGGTGCCATTTTTATGTGGGATTTGAAAAAAGCGGGGTTTCATATTTATACCATAGCCCAAATTTTGCTGTTGATTGTTCCCAAACTTTTTATCCCCAACCTTCCCTTTCCCGGCATGGAATTATTGATCAGTTTCCTTTTTGTTTTTTATTACTCCCGGTTTTTGAAGATCATGGAGTAAACCTTTTTGTTTTTTGTCCTTGGGGTGGCACACAGAGCCCTTCAATGTTTTCGGGAATTTTCTTAAATTTGCTAACGGAAAAATGAATTTTCGTGTCAAGAAAAACACCGTGAAGTATTTTCTTTACATTCTTTTGCAGTTTTCTGCCACAGGCCTGTTTGCCCAAAGCCAGACAATGATCCTGTCGTACGAAGACTTTGTACAATTACGGCAAAAGGAAGCGCCTTCCAAAGGTTATCTGAATATTTCCGATATCAGCGGTTCACCCTATCTTAACAGGGCCTTTCGGAAAGGGTCTGTATTGACAAATCAGAAAATCAAATATGTGAATATTCCGTTGCGATACAATATTTTTTCCGATGCAATGGAGTTTAAAGATGCAAAAGGAGAACCCATGGAAATTAAATTTCCTGAAGATATTCGGGAAATATCCATTGGAGACACGGTTTTTGTTTACCATTCCTATTTTGCTGATCATAAAATCCGAAAGGGTTATTTCCAGTTGCTGAACCGTGGAAAAGCACAAGGTTTGTTGCGTTACCGTGTTGAATTTCAAAAAGCGCAGCCTGCCGGTGCTTACAAAGAACCGATGCCTCCACGGTTTGTCCCTGCCCCATTGTTGCTTTATGTGAGTATTGACGGCCAACCTGCTGTTGAAATACACAAAACAAAAGCGCTGATGGCCCTTTTGGGTGATCACCCAAAGGAATTACAGGCGTATGTCAAAAAGCATAAAATAAAATTACACCGGGCAAAAGATTTGAAGAAATTATTGGAATATTATAATACGCTGACAAAGTAAAATAGATCTTTCTCAAAAAATACTGTTGTGCCGGTTCCCGGTTATATCCGTTGATATATCGAATGTTAAACCATTCATTAAATAATTTCTCAATCAAACTAAATTTCTTTAAAATCGGCTAAACCGGTTTAAAGTGTGTTACTCTTTTTATTCATTATATTAAAAGTCCCAATAGCTGTTGTGGCTTGCTGCCTCTGTGGTTTATATTGTTCAGTCTCGTTATTTAATACTCGGTATAAATGTGCTGATGGTTGGGTAGGTTTTTTTTTGAAAAGAGTTTCGTTAATAAAATAACGGCTAATATACTGAAGCGAAAATGATAGGTGGTTCAAAACCCCAGTTCAATATAATTTAGAATTAATATAAATAAAAAGAATAGTAGTGAATCTTTAAAAAAATATTTATTTTTAAAGCATCAAGTTTTAACCAAAAATTATCGTTATGAGAAAAATTACAATGATGCTTGCGTTCTTGTTATTTGCGGGGCTAAACTTTGCCTTTGCCCAAACAAGAACCATCAGTGGAACGGTAACCAGTGCGGATAACGGTTCGCCGTTGCCGGGGGTTACGGTTGTCGTGAAGGGTACCACCAATGGTACCGTAACGGATGCAAATGGAAAATTCACCCTGCAGGTGGGAAGCAATGCCAAAACGTTGGTGTTTTCATTTGTGGGAATGAAGAAAGAAGAAGTTGACATTGCAGGAAAAACCACTGTTAATGTTTCCATGACCCCTGAGGTGAAGGGGTTGAATGAGGTGGTTGTTTTGGGTTATACCACCAAAGGCCGGAATCAAATTACAGGCTCAACGGTACAGGTCAAAGGAGATGAAATCAACAGTATCCCGGTGACAAATGTGGATCAGGCGCTTCAGGGAAAAGTTCCCGGATTGACCATTAGCACCTCCTCCGGTACGCCCGGTTCTGTCCAGGATATCCGTATTCGGGGCGTGGGATCCATTACTGCCGGAAACAGTCCGTTAATTGTTATCGATGGGGTTCCGGTGGTGAACAACAATGTTTCCGGAAGTAATGCCATTAGCTCGTTGAGTGCACTGGCTTCCATTAACAGTGATGACATTGCCAGTATTACCGTGCTGAAAGATGCTTCGGCCACTTCTGCTTATGGTGCGCGTGGCTCCAACGGTGTTATCGTAATTACCACAAAACGGGGCAGGGCCAATACGAAAACTACCTTTAGTGTTACCAGCTATTTGGGTTTTCAAAACAATGCCGTAGAAGGTGAAGTTCCTTTAACAGGTAAACAAAAAGAAACACTTTTTCTGGATGGTGTTTACAACACTTTCGGGGCTACTTACGGATTTAACCGCGACGGTGCCTATGATTTTGCCATTAATAACGGTTTGGACAACGGTTTGCTGAAAAACTGGAATGGGAAAGATGGAAACTGGGCGAACTTGGTGGCCAATAAAAATGCGCCCATTCGAAATTTTAACCTCTCGGCCACAGGTGGTGATAAATTATCCTCCTTTTATGTTTCCGTAGGATACGATAAAACGGAGGCAACTGTTATCGGTAGTGATTTCAGGAGGGTTTCCGCCACACTGAACTACAACCGGAAATTGCTGAAAAACCTTGAGTTTTCTACCAGTAACATGGTCAGTAATACCTTTCAAAATGCTTTCTTGGAACAAAGTGCTTATTTTGCCAACCCGTTCCTTACCAAATATTTTATGAGCCCGTGGGAACAGCCCTACAACGATGATGGTACACTCAATATTAATCTGAATACCTCCATCTTCAATACCCTTTATCTTGTCAAACACAATATCCGTACAAACGATTATACCAGGGCCATCAGTAATTCTTATATTGGCTGGAGTATCCTTGACAATTTAAAATTTAAATCTCTGATTAGTTTGGACTATAGCATTACCAATTATAAAAACTATGCCAACAGGCATCATGGGGATGGTAAGGATGTCAACGGTTATTCCGAAGCTTCCACCGGAAGGAACCTGAATATGGTCTGGCAAAACTCGCTGGATTATACCCTCCGGGTACATGATCATACGTTTTCGTTTAAAGCCCTTATGGAATATCAAAAAAACAAATACCATTACATTTATGCCTACGGCGAAAATATTCCTACCGACGGACTGACCAATGTGGCCAGTACCAGTGCCAATAAGGATGCTTCTTCCTCTTTTACCGACTGGATCAATATTTCCTATCTCGGTATGTTGAATTATAGCTACCTTGGAAAATATATTGCAGATTTTACTTTCCGGCGTGAAGGTTCCTCAAGGTTTGCCCCGGGCCATCGCTATGGTAATTTTTGGGCTGTAGGTGCTGCCTGGAACATGAACAAAGAAAGTTTTCTTTCAGACATAGATTTTATTAACCAGTTGAAATTGAGGGCTTCCTACGGGTTAAGCGGTAATTCTTCCATCGGGATCAATGCTTATCAGGCTCTGCTTTCTTATGATGGCGATTATGCCAACGAAGGCGGTATTTATCCCAGCCAGTTTGGAAATACCGATTTGACTTGGGAAAAGAACAAAAACCTGGATGTTGGACTCGATTTTGCCATCTGGAAAAACCGTGTGAACGGGTCTTTTGCCTATTATCACAAAGAAACGTTTGACTTGTTACAAAATGTTCCGCTGTCAATGACTACCGGGCATACCAGTCAAACGCAAAATGTGGGTACGGTGGTCAATAAAGGAATCGAAACCATGCTGAGTGTCGATGTGATCCATACCAAAAAAATTCAATGGACGGTTGCTGCAAACTTTGCTACCGTAAACAACGAAGTGACTAAGTTGGCCAAAGATGCCGAAGGCAAAAACATTACCATCGAAACAGGTACGCGGAGAGTAGATGTGGGTCACCCTATTTATGCCTGGTATATGCGTAAATATGCCGGTGTGGATCCCGATAACGGGAAACCGCAATGGTATAAAAACGGAGAATCGGGCGACGTAACGTACGATTATTATGCAGCAGAAAAAGCCTATCAGGGCGGCAGTGCATTGCCGACTTATACGGGCGGACTCTCAACCGTCTTTAACTTCCAGGGATTTTTTATCAATGCCAGTTTTTATTTCTCCGGCGGCAATAAAGTGTTCCAGGACTGGTCGTTTTATACCAACCACAGCGGAGTATATGCCAACCTCTACTACAATGGTGTCAGCGAATTGATGAACCGCTGGCAAAAACCGGGTGATATAACCGATGTGCCGCGTGAATTGTATTCGGGGACATCTGACAATGCCTCCCGGCCTTCTACCCGGTTTTTGTATGACGGAAGTTATGTTCGGCTGAAAGACCTGACAGTGGGGTATGATTTTGCCAAGAATTTGATACATAACTTTTTCCAAACTGCTACGTTGTATGTAAAAGCCACCAATTATTTTACCTGGGTCAAGGACAAACGGTTGAAATATGACCCGGAAGTGAGGGCAGATGGTTTTACCAGATTGACAACACCACCTGTTAAATCAATTGTTGTTGGTATTAATTTAAAATTTTAAGACATGAAAAAGATTATAAACTTTATATGGATTATTGTGCTGGCGGCAAGCTTGTTTTCGTGTAGCAAGTCGAGCCTTGATCCCACCTTGGCACAAAATAAAGCTGTAGAAACCAGTATCAACTCACTGGAGGATATTCAGGGGCTTTTGTATGGGGCTTACGACAGGATGACTTCTCCTTCTTATTACGGCAGAGACTTCATTATTTATGGTGAGGTGCGGTCGGATAACTGCTTCTCCAATGGAAATTCTGGCCGTTTTGTTACGGTTGCTGCCATGAAAATGGGTGATGATGATGGCTATGCACGCGGAACATGGTTGCAAATGTACCGGGTCATTGCCAATGCCAACATCATTATTGGTCAGGACCCCGCCAAGCTTACGGGTGACCAAACAGCTATTAACAATGTAATTGGGCAGGCTTATGCACTCCGTGCTCTGGCTCATTTCGATTTGTTGAAACTGTACGGAGAGCAACATGTAACCGGTGGCAATAACGTCGGGATTCCCTATGTTATGCAATACAAAGGCAATGACCTCTCCCCAAGCCGTAACACGGTGGATGAGGATAAGCAATTTATTGAGGCTGATTTGGCCAAAGCGTTGACCCTTATGTCACCCTCTCTTAATTCGCCCGATAAAGAAACCATAAGTACCTGGGCTGTATATGCCTTGCAGTCACGTGTGGCACTCTATTTCGGTGATTGGGCCACTGTAAAGACGGCCTGTGAAAAGGTCATTAATTCGGGTGTTTATTCCATTGCCCCGGCTGCCGATTATGCCAAAACCTTTTCGGCAAAAGGGACGGATAATGTGATTTTTGAATTGGCAGGCAGACCTACCGACAATCAGGGAATCAATGGGCTTTCCTACATTTATCGCGGAAATTCTTATGGCGATATTCAGGTACTTGATACTTTGCTGAGTATTTTCGATGCCGGGGATGTCAGGGCAGCTCCTGACATGATCGCTTATGACTCCAAAGGAAGACTCCGGAATATGGGAAAATATCCTACCAACTCCAATTTTGATTACGACATTCCCTTGATTCGTTACGAAGAGGTTATTTTAAATTATGCCGAGGCGTTGTATCACCTTGGAGATGCTACCAAAGCATTGGAAAATTTAAATAAAATAACGGCCAACAGAAATGCGCAGCCTTATACCACAGTTAACGAAGACAATATTTTAAAGGAAAGAAGAAGAGAACTTTGCTTCGAAGGCTTCCGCTTTGATGACCTGGCACGTACCCACCGGGATATTCCGTTGGTTGCCCCGTTACAGCAAACCCACGGCGGCCCCAAATATGGAAGTTATAATTATGCTTTCCCCATTCCCATTGCCGAAATTAATGCCAATTCAAACATGACCCAAAACAAGGGTTATTAGTAATTTGTTGAATATAAACCAAAGCTTTACCTCCCACTGTAGGGGGTAAAGCTTTTTTCATAAAAGGGGTTCTTGGAAAGTATAAATATCATTTCTTATTGAATATAACCACGCTAACCTCTGAAAAAATAGATAATGTTTTAAAGTGAACCATTGTTGATTTGCTTTTTGGCCCATTATGGGAAAAGGATTTCGTTAAAAATCAAAAGTTACTCATCCCTGTCTTGCCGGATTGAATAAAAAATTTGGATATTTGTATCCTGTTACATGGAAATGTGATACCAAAGGGTGGTGCTGTTGTGATAAAATAGGGCAGATTGGTTGGACAATGCCCTGCCCGTCAAAAATTTAAAAAAATGTCATAAAGATCAAATCAATGAAAAAGTTTACAAAGTTTATTCTGTTTTTCCTGTTTCTTTTTTCCATCCCATTTGTTTTAACAGCCCAAACCGTGGATCCCAATGCAGTGGATGGAGAAATTTATTTTCAACTGAAACCGGGGGCTTCTTTTAAAGCACAGGGAATGAACGGCGTGGTATCTGTCGATGCTGTGGATGCTGTCAGGCCACTCAAAAAAGCCTATCGTATTACCGGTGTGAGAAGGCCTTTTTATAAAACTTCGGATGATAAACTGCAACGCACCTACTTGCTTCACTTTAAAGATATTCGTGGAGTGGATACGCTCCTTCGGCGCTTACGGCAAAACGATGAAGTGGTATATGCCGAAAAAGCCCCCCTGTTTCATATTTTTTATACGCCCAATGATCCCGAATTTAATGCTGCCACAAGTAAAAGGTGGTATTTAACCGTAATCAAGGCTCCATCGGCTTGGGATATCCAGCGGGGAAATGCCAAAATAAAGGTTGCTGTTTTGGACAATGGCATTGACATAAATCATCCGGATTTACGTACAAAAATTGTGGATAAAATTGACCTGGCCAACGGGGATGCCAATCCGACACCTCCGGACAAGACGGAAGACTGGTCTCACGGAACCCATGTTTCCGGTCTTGTGGGAGCAGCTACTGATAATGGCATTGGTATCGCTTCCATCGGTTTCAATGTAAGTTTAATGGCCGTTAAAATTACCTATGATTCAACCAATGGAAAGTCTATGTATTTCGGTTATCAGGGAATTGTTTGGGCCGCGGATCATGGTGCTGATGTCATCAATATGTCCTGGGGAGGTCCGGGTTATTACCAAACCGGACAAAATGTGGTAAACTATGCATACAACAAAGGTTGTGTCCTGTTGGCTGCTGCCGGTAACGATGGCAATACCGATCCTTCTTATCCTGCCGATTACGATCATGTCATTGCTGTGGCTTCCACCAACGAGGATGATACCAAATCTTTCTTTTCACAATATGGTGATGCGGTGGATGTCTGTGCTCCAGGCGGACATAACATTTTTGGGAACGCCGGCATATACAGTACGGTTTACTTGTCCAACCAGGATTATGGTTATATGCAGGGAACCTCCATGTCTACGCCGATAGCGTCCGGTTTGGCCGGATTGATGCTCTCGGAAGACTCTTTGCTGACACCGGAAAAATTGGAAGCCATCATGAAAGCCACCTGCGATAATATCGATGCAAAAAATCCGGATTATGTGGGGAAGCTCGGTGCAGGACGTATCAATGCCTTTAAAGCATTGCAGGCTGTCAGGGACAGTATGGCGGGGCGTACTGTGGTGGCCGATTTTAAAGCCAGTTCCGTTTCGGTACCCGAAGGTGGCAGTGTGAGTTTTTCCGACTTGTCCAAAGGAAATCCTGTTTCCTGGAAATGGACTTTTGAAGGGGGACAGCCGGCACAATCTTCGGAACAAAACCCGGCAAATATCCGGTATGACCACGCGGGATCCTATAAGGTGTCTTTAACCGTTTCCAATAATAACCAGAGTAACACGGAAACCAAAACCCATTTTATTCTGGTCTATCCCCTTATTACGGGGGCTTGGCTGCCACAGGCTACCGGATTTTCCCAAAAAAGTGTGGGAATTAATTACATCTCCATTGTTAATCCGGATGTGGTGTGGGCCAATGCCTACGATGGAAGCGGCAACGGGAAAAATCTGCTTGCATTTACCAAAACCGTTGATGGCGGTGATACCTGGAAACCCGGAAAGTATAACGGAGTACCCTCGGCATATAAAGTGTCCTGCCTAACGGCGGTCGATAGCCTTGAGGCATGGGTTGCCTTGTACAGTACGGATGCTGCTGTGGGTAACGGTGGAATTTATGCTACCACCGATGGTGGCAAGTCATGGACACATCAGACATCAGCCGCTTTCGATAATAAAAATTCTTTTCCTGATATTGTTTATTTCTGGAATGACAAGGTAGGTGTCTGTATGGGAGATCCCGTCAACAACTATTTTGAGATTTATACAACCACCGATGGGGGAAAAAACTGGATTCCGGTTCCCACAGCCAATATTCCTCTTGCCCTTTTTTCGGGAGAATACGGCTATACCAACTTATATGCCGTTTCCGACAGCATCATTTGGTTTGGTACAAATAAAGGAAGGGTATTCAAATCAACCGACCGTGGATACCATTGGACGGTATCTTCCACAGGACTTTCGGATCTGTCAACCCTTGGTTTTCATAATGACAGCATAGGGGTGGCTTCTTATACCAGTTATAACCAGGATGGCTCTATCTCCGGGTTTCAAATGGTAAAAAGCACGGATGGAGGGAAAACATGGAAAACCGTTTCCCCTTCCGGAATCTATTATAAATCGGATTTGGCCGTTGTTCCCCATGCTCCCGGTATGCTTGTCTCTACCGGAATCTCACAAAAGATGTCCATGAACGGCTCTTCTTATTCTCTCGACGAAGGAAATACATGGACACAACTTGACGATTCTATTCAATATACCTCCGTTAAATTTTATAACAGTGCTGTGGGGTGGGCCGGCGGTTTTAATGAAAGTGCCACCTTAAGAGGTATATGGAAATGGCTCGGTATTCCTACAGCCGTTAAAAAAATGGTTGTCGGGGAAAATGAACTGAAAATTTACCCCAACCCTTCAACGGGTATCGTACACTTTTTTGTACCCAAAGCCAAGAAAAATTTTGAGCTTTCCATTTTCGACATCAATGGAAAACGGGTCAGGCATGTTAAGGCCATGTTGATCAACAGTACACACTTATATACCCTTGATTTGGGTATGTTAAAAAAAGGACTCTATATTGCTGTTTTGCAGGAAGGTAAAAATGTATCCCAAAAGAAATTTATGATACGATGACAAATACCTGCTGTTGCTTCTGCTGAAGCTGATGTGTAACCTATGGCCGTGCCGTCTTGGTGTTGGGTCGCTTGTCCTATTAACGAATGGGCCCTGAATAAATCAACGGATGTTAGGGTAACACAAATTGACACTTTTACAAGTGCTTGTTGCATAGTAATGTGATAACCGGCTTTTTCTTTGAATTTTTTCTTTTCCGGTGAAAGGAGTGAGGGATAATGGGTAAACATAAAAGGGTATTTTTGATTCTAAATAACTCTAATACAACTATTTGTCTATTTGTGTTAAATAAATTTTAAAATAGTTAATAATTGTTAAACTTTTCTTTTATATATTTGGGTGATAATTGCGAAAGGAAATATGCATTTTCAAAAAAAGATTCATTAACCAAAATTTATCATTATGAGAAAAATTACTTTTATGTTAGCGTTCTTGTTGTTGGCAGGGCTTAATGTTGCCTGGGCACAAACAAGAACCGTTCATGGTAAAGTTACCAGCTCTGAGGATGGCTCACCCATTCCCGGAGTGACCGTACAGGTTAAGGGGACCACGGTGGGGACTACCACCGACCTCGATGGTAAATATACCCTGGAGTTTAAAACAGGTTATAAAACGCTTGTTTTTTCTTACGTGGGTATGAAAACCAAAGAAGTTACCCTCGGAAACCAAAACGAAATTGATGTGGTTATGCAGCCGGATGTGATGCAGATCGATCAGGTGGTGGTAACCGCTATTGGTATTACGAGGGAGAAAAAAGCGCTGGGATACAATGTGCAGGATGTAACGGCCAAAGATATTGCCAAAAGTGGTAATACGGATGTAATCAATGCTTTGCAGGGACGTGTTTCCGGGGTTACCATTACCCAGGCCAGCGGTGCTGCCGGTGGTGCATCCTACATTACTATTCGTGGCGCTACTTCTATTATCGGCAATAACCAACCGCTTTTTGTTGTGGATGGTGTGCCGATTGATAACTCGGGTGGTGCCGGTGGCGTAGCCGGCGTGGCTACCTCCAACCGTGCACAGGATATTAACCCCGACGATATAGCCAGTGTCAGTGTGCTGAAAGGCGGGGCTGCTACGGCGCTATACGGGATCCGCGGTGCAAACGGCGTGATTGTGATTACCACCAAAAGCGGTAAATCGACCCAAGGCAACAAAATCAATGTACATTTTAATTCTTCCACTGAAATCCAAAAAATCAGCCAGGTGCCTGCTTTGAACACCAAATATGCGCAAGGATGGGCCGGTAACTGGTATTCTGGATTCTTTGCCTCCTGGGGACCCAAAATCTCCGAATCGGGCTATAGCAAAGATCCGGCGGTATGGAGATATCCCGGTTTTGATGTGGATGGTGCCATTGTGCCTAAAGCACAGGCAGATCCCAGCTTAGGCCCTGTGAAAGTTTATGATCAGTTTGATTTTTTCCAAACAGGGGTTACCAATAACAACTATTTGAGTCTTTCCGGTGGAAATGACAAGTCTACTTTCTTTATTTCTGCTTCCGATTTGAGAGACAAAGGGGTTATTCCCAATAATAAGGTGCGCAGGAATACTTTTAAAGTTTCCGGTTCTACGGAGTTGAGCCCCCATTTTAAAATCTCGGGGAATGCTAACTATTTGATCGATAATGGTGAGCGTATCCAACAAGGTTCCAATACCTCGGGTGTTATGCTGGGACTCATGCGTACACCGCCTACTTTTAACAATGCTGCCGGCTATGAATTTCCGGATGGCTCACAAAGGAACTATCGTCACGGTGGCGGATATGATAACCCGTATTGGACAGCTAATAAGAACCTTTACAATGACAAGGTAAACCGTATTCTCGGAAACTTGCAAATGGACTATTTCGTGACGGATTGGCTTCATATTATGTTCCGCCCGGGTGTTGACTATTATAACAGGTATGTGAAAAGCCATATTGCCATAGGTTCCAGAACCTATGCCGATGGCCGTGTAACGGTTTCCAGTTACAATCATTTTGACCTGAACTCCGACCTGATTGCTTATATGAATTGGAACCTGAGCGAAAAAACCAGTTTGTATGCCAATGTGGGCTGGAACCTGCAGCAACGTAAATCTAACTATGTGTGGGGACAAGCCAACGGCCTCTCCATTCCCGATTTTTATAACTTGAGCAACAGTCCCAACATTCAAACAGGAGAAAGTACCTTCGAAAAACGTTTAATGGGTGTCTTTTTTGATGTGGGTATCAGCTACAACAATATGTTGTATTTGAATGTTACCGGACGGAATGACTGGTCAACCACCCTTCCTGAGGCAAATAATTCTTTCTTCTATCCTTCCGTTAACGGCAGCTTTATTCTTTCGGAGCTTCCTTTCCTGAAGGATAATAAGGTTATTCCCTATTTGAAGATTTATTCTTCTTATGCGATTACAGCTAATGATGCAGCTGCTTACCGCACCTTGACTTATTATGGACAGGCCGGTATTTCCGATGGATGGGTTTCTCCTTCCGGGGTGAACTTCCCCATTACTACCAACGGGACCAGTTACAACGGATTTACTTATGGGAATACCATGGGAAGCAACGATCTGAAACCGGAACGTACGCGTACCTTTGAAATCGGTACCAACATGAAATTTATCAACAACCGGTTGGGACTTGACTTTTCTTATTTCAATAACCTGAGTACCGATTTGTTGCTGCCTGTGGATATTGATCCTTCCACCGGATTTTACAGCATGTATAAAAACGCGGCTTCCATGTCGTCCAAAGGTTTTGAGTTTACTTTGTATGCCACACCGGTGAAGACCAAAAACTTCAGTTGGGACCTTCAGGTGAACTTCTCACGGATTAAAAACGTGGTGGAATCATTGGCACCCAATGTCAATTCTATTTTCCTCGGTGGATTTACCGACCCGCAGGTGCGTGCCGTTGCCGGCGAAGAGTACGGTACCATTTATGGTTACGATTGGCAACGTGATGCCAATGGCAATGTCCTCATTGATGATGCTACGGGTTATCCGGCAGGAGATTACACCATGCGTCCGCTTGGTAAAGTCAACCCTGACTGGACCATGGGTATCAGCAACTCATTCCATTTCTTCAATTTTACGGTTTATGCACTCATTGACATTCGTCAGGGAAACAAAATGTGGAACGGAACCCGCGGAGCACTTGATTTCTTTGGTGCTGCTGCCGAAACCATGAACCGTGATGATGATTATGTATTTAGTGGTATTAAAGCCCATTGGGATGGCGGTGTGCTTGTTCCCGATGCGGGGAATCCTGCCAATGATATTAAAGTGAAACTTGACCAAACTTGGCGTACTTCCGGTGAAGGAAGCGGGTTTACCGGTCCTACCGTTGATTATATCGAAGATGCCGGTTGGGTCCGTTTGAGAGAACTGACCATCTCCTACTCTTTCAACAAGCTGCTGAAAGGAACGTTCGTAAACAACCTGGAGCTCTACTTTACGGGAAGAAACCTGTGGTTGAGTACCCCTTATACGGGTATTGACCCGGAAACCAACCTGTTGGGAGCATCCAATGCACAAGGAATGGATTACTTTAATATGCCCGGAACAAAATCGTATTTGTTCGGTGTACGCTGGTCATTCTAATCGTTTTTATGCAATACAAACTCAAAAAGAAAAACATCATGAGAAAAAATATTTTAATGAAAATCGGTTTGTTCATAATGATTGCACTGGCATTTACCTCGTGCAACAAATGGATAGACACGGGCATCAACGTAAATCCGGATGCACCTTCGGATGTGCCCATGAACCTGATACTTCCCTCTGTGGAAGCCCGTTTTGCCTTTACGCTTGTACAAGGTAACGATGGCTTCAGGACACTTTCGTTATGGGATCAGCAGATGACCGGGATTGCCCGTCAATCACAAGCCGAAGGAGCCTATTCCTTCCGTGCGGGCGATGCCAATAACAACTGGGGGGCCCTCTATGCCGGTTTCCTTATGGATGCCAAAAAATTGATGGAAAAAGCAGCCAAACCCGAAGCAAAATCCCCTTATTTTGAAGGGGCAGCCAAAGCCATTACAGCGGCAGCCCTCGGATATGCTTCCGATTTGTGGGGTGATATACCTTATTCCGAAGCATTGCAGGGGAGTGCGAACCTTACCCCTAAATTTGATTCCCAGGAACAAATTTATCAGGACATCCAGAATTTATTGGATGAAGCCATTGCCGATTTTTCTCAACCGGCTTCAGCCAATGTTTTCCCCTTCGAAGGCGATATTATTTATAAAGGGGATGCCGGAAAATGGCTCCAGGCATGTTATGCCCTGAAAGCCCGGTATGCTTTGCATCTTTCCAAAAGAGATGCCAATGCCTATACCAAAGCGTTGGGTTATATTGCCAAAGCCTTTACCAGCAATGCCGGTAATATGTATTATTATTATAGTACAAGTAATGATAATGCCAATCCATTGTACCTCTTTATGTACGACAGGGGAGATGTCCGTGTGAGCAAATTGATTACCGATACGCTGACAAAATACAACGATCCCCGTTTGCCGCAATATGCTGCCCCCATACCGGCCGATATTACCATCGATGGAGTAACCTACCCTGCCGGTTCTTATGTGGGGTCTCCCATTGACCAACCTGCCAATGGCGCTTCAGAACCCGGCCCGGGAATTGCCAGTATTGATACGCCAACCCCCATCATTACCTATGCCGAATTGGCTTTTATGACGGCTGAGTGTAAGTACAAAACAGGAGATGAAGCAGGTGCCAAATTGGCCGCCGAGGCCGGACTGGCTGCTTCATTGAATGAATACGGCGTGTTTGATGCTGCTTGGTTTGCCGGAATGAAAGCACAAATCGATGCCAAATCGGGCGACGAATTGTTCCGCTTCATTATGTTGCAGAAATACCTTGCACTGATGTATAATTTTGAAGCTTATAACGATTGGAGAAGAACGGGGCAACCTGTGCTGACCCCCAATCCGTTGGCCGGCGGTAAGGAAATCCCGAGAAGATTTCCCTATCCTACGGATGCTGTGACCTATAATCCGAATACTCCGCAAAATGTAACCATTTGGGACCATATTTGGTGGGATAAATAAGGTAAATGTTGAATGAAATAAAACGAAAGGCTGTACGATATTCTTGTGCAGCCTTTCTCTTTGCAAAGCAGTGTAACCGTTTTATCCACGAATACAAAGCCGGGTATATCGTCAAATCGGGAGGTAGTCTCCCCATATTCTAAGGGAAATCCGGGTTATCCGAAAAGAGAGAACATTAAAATACTGACGAAAATTTGGGCTTGATATGCCGGGAAACTATTTTTTTAACATTTGCATTTTCATGATAAAACGATCTAATATACTTTGAAACAGTAGAATAAGCGCTAATTTAGAAACGTTAAAAAAAAATAACATTTTTTATGAATTTTGTGAGAATGTTCTAATTTTACGCTTTAAATTTTTAACAAAAAATTATCGTTATGAGAAAAATTACAATGATGCTTGCGTTCTTGTTGTTCGCGGGGCTCAATTTTGCCTTTGCCCAAACAAGAACGATTAGCGGTACGGTAACCAGTGCGGACGATGGTTCTGCCCTCCCCGGTGTTACTGTTGTGGTAAAAGGTACCAACAATGGTACTGTTACGGATGCTAATGGTAAATATTCCCTGCAAGTTGGTAAAAATGCCACGACACTGGTGTTTTCCTTTGTGGGAATGAAAACGCAGGAAATTCCGATTGCCGGTAAAACCACCATTAATGTGGCCATGTCAAGTGAGGCCATTTCAATGAATGAGGTGGTGGTGACCGCTTTGGGTATTTCCCGTGAGAAAAAATCACTGGGTTATGCCGTTCAGGATGTGAAAGGCTCCGATTTAGCCCAGGTGCCGAAACAAAACGTGCTGAATGCCCTCGCCGGCCGTGTTTCCGGTGTGCAGGTCACTGCTACCAGTGGTGCTGTGGGTGCTTCCACACGAATCACCATTCGTGGTAACTCTTCTTTCAGGAGTAACAACCAGCCGCTTTTTGTGGTGGACGGTGTGCCTGTCAGTAATGCCACTACCGGTGCTACCCAGTGGGGTGGTGTTGACTTTGGTAATGCCATTGCCGACATCGATCCCGAAAACATTAAATCCATGACCATTTTGAAAGGTGCCAGTGCTGCCGCTCTTTATGGTAGCCGGGCTTTGAACGGTGTGGTTCTGATTACCACCAAACAAGGCAGTGCCCGTAAAAAAGGTCTTGGCATTTCTTACGATTTCAGCATTGGGTTCAGCAATATTTACATTCTTCCCGATTACCAAAACAAATATGGTCAGGGATATTATGGAAGTGAATATTGGTACCATTATTTTAATAACAAGTATAACCTGGGCTTAACCTACCAACAGTTTGCACAAGGTGATGTGATTGGCGCCGGGTTCTCCTATTACGATGGTAATTGGGGTGGTGTTATGGATGGTATGGACGAAAGTTGGGGCCCCCGTTTGGACATTGGTCTGAAACTAACCCAGTTTGACAGCCCTTATACCTTGGATGCCAACGGGAAACCGGTTTATACACCGACTCCCTGGGTTTCCCAGCCGAACAATGTGCGTGATTTCTTTGTCACCGGAATCCACCAGACACATCACGTTGCTTTAACCGGTGGAAATGACAAGGCTTTCGGCCGCATTGCTTATACTTATGATGATGTCACCGGTACTGTTCCCAATACGGGCGAAATCAAACACAACTTTAACGTGAGCGGTCACATTCAGCTGGCCAAAAAGCTGAGTGCCGATGCTAACGTAACTTATGTTAACAATCATAGTGACAACCTCCCCGGCCAGGGATACGACGTGAACAACGTGATGCAATCCCTCGGTTCGTGGTTTGGACGTCAGGTGAATATCCATCACCTGAAAGATCATTGGAATGAATTGAATCCTTGGGGAAATCCTTACAACTGGAACTCTTCGTACCACAACAACCCTTACTGGACGGTTTACAACAATACTACCTCCAGGGTACGTAACAGGGTATTTGGTAACGTTTCCGTAAAATGGAACATATTGGATTGGATGAACCTGAATTTCCGTGCCGGAACCGACTTTTTCCAGGAACGCCGGAAACACGTTGATCATAACCAATCGCAGGATTATCCTAAGGGCCATTTCTGGCAAAACAAACGGTTCAACCAGGAGAACAACATTGACCTGTTCCTGAATATTGATAAAAACCTGAGCAAAGACATTCGTCTGACCGGTATGGTTGGAGGCAATTATCGTCAGGATCTGTTCAATTATACCTCCATGACCGCCAATGAACTGACGGTACCCAATTTCTTCGATATCAGCAATGCCAAAGGTTCACCCTTACCTGATATGTTTACCAGTAAACGGGAAACCAACAGTATTTATGCACAGGTGGATGTAAGCTATAAAGATTATCTCTTCCTGGGTGCTACTGCACGTAACGACTGGAGTTCGACACTTCCCAAAGGAAACTGGAGTTATTTCTATCCTTCGGTAAACCTTGGCTGGGTCTTTACCAACAGTTTTAACATCAAAGGCAAAGTTTTCACTTTTGGTAAATTGCGTGCCAGTTATGCCATTGTGGGTGGTGACGCCGATCCTTATTCACTGAGCAACGTTTATTATGCTTCTGCCAGTGCTTTTAAAGGAATTACCCAGTATTACTTTACCCGTACGCTGGCTAATGCCGAACTGAAACCTGAAAGAAAATATTCCTGGGAATTGGGAACCAACCTGAAATTCCTGAGCAACCGTATCGGTTTGGATTTCACCTATTACAATTCGTACACCAAGAATCAGATTATGGCCATCCAGATTCCGACCTCCTCAGGTTTTGGAAACCGCTGGATCAATGCAGGTCAGATATCGAACAAAGGGGTTGAAATTACCCTTTACGCCGACATTTTCAAAAAAGCCAACGGTTTTAACTGGCGTGTAACTTTGAACTGGGCCAAAAATAACAACTATGTGGATGAGCTTTATGGTGATTTGCAGTCGTTGCAGATTGGTCGCTCCTGGAGTGGTCTTTCCGTACAGGCCCGTCCCGGTGAAGAGTATGGTATTATCAGAGGTATTGGGTATCGCGTTGACTCGGCTACAGGTGCTTATGTTGTAGGTGCCAACGGTATGCCGCTGCGTACACAGAATAATGTTACCCTTGGTAGTGTAACACCGGATTGGACCGGTGGTATTGCCAATGATTTCAGCTACAAAGGCATTACTTTGCATGTGCTGATCGATGGCCGTAAAGGTGGTGACCTTTTCAGTGTTACCAAAATGTTCGGTTTGTATTCCGGTATCCTGAAACAAACGGCTCAGGGTAATATTCGTGAAACGGGTGTTGTGGCCGGATACAATGCCATGCAACAGTACACTTTTGTTCACGAAGATGGTACTCCTTTGAATACCAATCTTGATGACCCGAACAATACGGATATTGTAAGTGCACAGTCCTTCTACGAAAACTATTATGGTGTAAAACAGGAAAGCATTATTGATGGATCGTTTATCAAATTGAGGGAAATTTCCCTGGGATATACACTTCCCAAATCTTTGCTTTCCAAACAGAATGTATTGCAGTCCATGACAGTTTCGTTTTACGTACATAATGCAGCCTTGCTTTATGTAGATAAAACAAATGATGTGAAGATCGATCCTGAAACCGGTTATGGTAACGGGAACAGCGGTGTTGGTTTTGAACAATACCAGTTGCCTCCCTCACGTACAATGGGTTTCAAACTATCCGTTAAGTTCTAATCTGAAAATATAAAGCTATGAAAAGAATATATATCAAAACATTCGCAATCTTGTTCACGGTGTTGTTTGCAACATCTTGTACAAAGAACTGGGAAGCCCTGAATACGGACCCCAACAATCCCGTTGAGGCCCCGTTTACCAACGTCCTTGCCCATTCCATCCGGTATACCGGTTCGGCTTTCTTTGATGATTGGCAGGGCATGAACAACTTCTGCAGTTACGCAGGACAAATTACCAAGATTCAGTATATCGACGAGGCCAAATACAACTATCGTGACAACGTCGTTTACCAAGCTTGGAGCGATTATTACGAAACGCAACTTGACCTTAAAAAACTGATTGAAGCCTCTAAAAAAGAAGGTAAAAATTTGAGTCAAGGCGTTGCTTTGACCTGGTCGGTTTATTTGTGGCAAATGGCCGTTGACCAATGGGGAGATATTCCTTATACAGAAGCCTTACAAGCTGAAGAGGGAAATAATACTCCTGCATATGACAAACCGGTTGACATCTATACAGACCTCTTTAAAAAGATTGAGGAAGCCAATACGTTGTTGGGTACGCCCAATGCTGCCGATAACCTTGGCGATGGGGACTTGATTTACAACGGAGATGTTACCAAATGGCAGGAGTTTGCCAATGCCATTCATTTGCGTATGGCCATGCGTTTGTCTTATGTGAACCCGACGCTTGCTAAAACAGAAGTTGAAAAAATCCTCACGAATCCTACAAAATATCCTTTGTGGGCCAGCCGTGATGATGAAGCCAAACTGAAATGGCAAGGGACGAATCCTTATGACGAACCTTATTATAACAATCGTTATGTCAGCAACCGTGATGACCACGGTATGGCCAAAACGATGATTGATACCCTGCTCAGCTTTAATGATCCCCGGATTGCCGCTTTTGCCAAACCGGCTAAGAGCGATGGCTTATACCGTGGCCAGGTTGAAGGTGGTACCCAACCCAGTTTGCCTGATATTTCCCGTATCGGTGCCATGTACCGTGACGATCCGGCCGGTTATACTTATTTCCTGCGTTATGCTGAAGTGATGTTTGACATTGCCGAAGCAGCCAATAACGGTTGGAATACGGGTGCTTATACCAAAGATGGTGCTTATGCTGCCGGTATTAAGGCTTCGTTTGACGAAACCTACGGTAGCACCTATTCGCCGCTTTATGGTACGGATGAAGCTGCTGCTCTCGCTGCCTATATGGCCAATCCGAAAGTAAAACTGACAGGAACTGCAGGCAATAAATTTGATCTGGATCTTGCCAATGACATGACCAAAATTTATGTCCAAAAATGGATTTCCATGTTCAAAGAAGGTCAGGAACTGTGGGCTTTCCAAAGAAGGACCAATTATCCTCCCATGTCGGCTGCTCCCGAGTCGGTTTATCCCGGCCATACGGTTGGACCTTTCCGGTATCCTTATCCGCAAACGGAATTCAACTTGAACAAAGCGCATGTTGAAGCCGCTGCTGCCGGTATTGTTGACCATTTCTGGGGTAAACAAATTTTCTGGGATACCCGTCAGGGCGTTCATTAAGAAATTCATTTTACCATTGTAAAAAAGGCTATCCGTCGTTGGCGGATAGCCTTTTTCGTTTTTTACCGCATCCGGTTCAGCCGAAAATATCCTTATTTTTGTTTTGTTAAACATGCGATTATGGAAGATAAAAAACAGGAATTCCATACGGAGTTGATTGATGTAGGAAAGGTCATTGAACGCAAAAGTCCTTCTTTGCGAAAACGGTTGCCGGGATTTGTCATTCGCTATTTGCGTCGTATCGTTCATGAGGATGAATTGAATGAGTTTTTAGGGTTATACGGCCACCTGCAGGGTATTCCTTTTATTGAGGGCGCTTTGGAATTTATGCATACCAAGGTGGAGGTTATTGGGCTTGAGCATATTCCCGAAAAGGGGAAAGCTATTATTGCTTCCAATCATCCGCTGGGAGGACTGGATGGTCTTGCCCTTATGATGACGGTCGCCAAAAAACGGCCGGATCTGATCTTCCCGGTCAATGATATTTTGATGAATGTAAAGAATCTGGAGCCCCTGTTTATTCCCATTAACAAACACGGATCTAATACCGAAAATATTAAAATTATTAACGATACTTTTGCCTCCGACAAGATCGTCTGTTATTTTCCAGCCGGTTTGGTATCCCGCAAAAAACGGGGGGTAATCAAGGATCTGGAATGGCATCCTACTTTTATTACCAAGGCTAAGCGGTTTAAGCGGGATATTATTCCCACCTATATCAGCGGGCGCAATACCAACTTTTTTTATAATCTGGCCAATCTACGTAAGCTATTGCATATTAAATCCAATCTTGAAATGCTTTATCTTGTGGATGAATTTCATAAACAAAAGAACAAAACGTTGACCATTACCTTTGGGAAACCGGTTTCTTACAAGGTGTTTGGGCCTCGGCACACCAAGCAGGAATGGGCTGCCAGGATGAGGGATTTTGTTTACCGGTTAAAAGACAATCCCCAGGCTGAATTTTTAACGGATTGATTGTATCTTTGTCACATAATATGAATCGAATTGCTATGGAAACCATCATTCCTCCGGTAAGCAAAGAGTTGCTGCTTTCAGAACTGAATGAGCAGACCTTTTTGAGAAAGACCAACAGCGGCGGCAACGAGATTTATGATCTCACTGCCGAAGAGGCGCCGCACGTTATGCAAGAAATCGGCCGGCTGCGCGAAGTAACTTTTCGCGATGCCCATGGAGGTACCGGAAAAAGTGTGGATATTGATGAGTATGATTTGGGGCCGGAAGCTTTCCGGCAATTGATTGTGTGGGATCCCAAAGAGCAGGCCATTGTCGGCGGGTACAGGTATAAGGATTGTAAGGATATGAAAGTGGAAAAGGGGGAAGTTTTTACCCCTACAGCCCGTTTGTTTAAGTACAGCGAAAAGTTTATAAGAGAGTATTTGCCTTACACCATCGAATTGGGACGCTCCTTTGTTCAGCCTGATTATCAACCCAGTTACAACTTGCGCAGGGGGCTTTTTTCATTGGACAATCTTTGGGATGGATTGGGGGCTGTCATGCTGAAATATCCGGAAGCCAAATATTTTTTCGGAAAAATAACCATGTATCCTCATTTCGACTCTTTTGCCCGAGACCTTATATTGTATTTTATGGCAATGTATTTTCCCGACCCGGAAGGTTTGGTCCGGCCGAGAAACCCGTTACCTATCAAGACAGATAAGAAAATCCTTGAAAGTATTTTTACCGGCGATAACTATGACGAAAACTACCGGATTCTTGTCCAAAAGGTGAGAAAACTGGGCGAAAATATTCCACCTTTGTTCAATGCCTATATGAGTTTGTCTTCTACCATGAAAACTTTTGGTACCGCGTTGAACGATCATTTTGGAAATGTGGAGGAAACCGGTATCCTCGTTACCTTTAAAGATATTTATGGTCATAAAAAAGAGCGGCATTTAAATATCCCGGAATAAACGGAAAGAAAAAACTATGCAGATAAAAGAATCGGAATTTGTCACCAGCTCGGTGATGGAAAGCCAGTGTCCGAAGCCCCTGTTGCCCGAATATGCTTTCATAGGCCGCTCCAATGTGGGTAAATCCATGTTGTTGAACATGCTTACCGGACGTCGTAAACTGGCCAAAGTCTCCGGAAGTCCGGGGAAAACCATCACCATGAACCATTTTTTAATCAATAAATCCTGGTATCTGGTGGATTTACCCGGTTATGGTTTTGCCAAACGTTCGAAAACAGAACGGAAGAAATGGGAAAAAATGATCCGGCATTACATCCTCACACGGGCCAATCTGATGTCGCTTTTTTTGCTTATAGACCTGCGCCACGAACCCCAGACCAACGATCTGGAATTTATGGAATGGCTGGCCATGTCGGAAATTCCTTTTGTTATTACTTTTACAAAAGCCGATAAGTTAAGTAAAGTCAAGGTGGACAAAAACCTTGCGGGATACAAAAAAGTGCTTCTCGAAAAGTGGGAGGAACTTCCCCCTGTTATTGTTACCTCTTCCGTTTCAGGGACAGGCCGTGATGAAATACTGGATTACATTGAAAAGACCAACCGGGTGTTTAAGATTTAGTCTTCCAGTTCAATCAAAAGTTGGTTCTTACTTACGATATCTCCCTTTTTCACAACAATCTTTTTGATTTTACCCGGAATGGGGGCGGTAATGATATTTCGCATTTTCATGGCCTCGAGCAGCAACAAAGGATCGTTTTCGGATACCTTTTGCCCTTTTTTTACTTTGATATCGACAATGGTCCCCGGAATAAAAGCTTTTATCAGATGGAAATCCGGATCAACATAGGATGGCCGGTTTTTGAACTTTTTGGTCAGAAGTGTTTTGTAATACATTCCGCCAATGGTAAAGTTTTCCAGTCTGTTATCTGTTTTTTCTGACATAACGGTTCAAAATTAGAAGGGGGGTACCCCGTGTTTCTTTTTGGGTAAGTAAACTTCTTTTTCCTGCGAAATGGCCAAAGCCCGGATCATCATCTTGCGGGTTTCGGAAGGTTCAATCACCGCGTCGATATATCCGTAAGCAGCAGCCACATAAGGATTGGCAAACTTTTCTTTGTATTCTTCCACTTTTTGTTTCCGGTAAGCTTCAGGATCTTTTGCCGCCATAATTTCCTTCCGGAAAATAATATTGGCTGCCCCTTCAGGTCCCATGACGGCAATTTCGGCGGTGGGCCAGGCAAAAACAAAATCAGCCCGTAAATGGTGCGAACACATGGCAATATAGCCGCCACCATAAGCTTTTCGCATGATGAGTGTGATTTTGGGTACCGTGGCTTCCGAATAGGCATACAACACTTTGGCTCCATGACGAATCACCCCGGCATGTTCCTGGTCAACACCCGGAAGATAGCCGGGAAGGTCTACCAATGTAACAAGGGGAATATTAAATGCATCGCAATAACGGATAAACCGGGCGGCTTTGTCCGAAGAATCCACATCCAGCACGCCGGCAAGAACCAATGGCTGATTGGCAACAAAACCTACTGTGTCGCCTTCCATCCGGCCGAAGCCGATAACCATATTACGGGCAAAAAGTTCTTGTACTTCCAAAAAGTTGGAGTCATCGGTCAATGCACGGATAACATCCCGCACATCATAAGGTTCCCTCGGATCGGAAGGGATGATTTCTTCGATATTGTATTTTCGTGTTTTGGGTTTCTTCTTCGGATATTTTGCCGCCTTGCGGGTATTGTTCCAGGGAATGTAACTGACCAGTTCTTTGATCTGCGCAAAACATTGTTCCTCACTGGTGGCAAAAAAATGGGCATTTCCTGTGGTTTCGCAATGCACACGGGCGCCGCCAAGGGCTTCCATGGTAATTTCTTCACCCAATACGGTTTTAATGACTTCGGGACCCGTAATAAACATCTTAGAGATGTTTTCTACTACAAAAACAAAATCGGTCAGGGCCGGAGAATAAACCGCACCGCCGGCACAAGGACCCAGAATGACTGAGATTTGGGGTATAACTCCGGAAGCCAGTGTGTTACGGTAAAATATTTCTCCATAACCTGCCAATGAGTTGACGCCTTCCTGGATACGGGCTCCGCCGGAGTCGTTAATACCAATCAACGGGACTTTCAGTTTCAACGCATGGTCCATGATTTTTGTGATCTTCTTGGCATGCATCCAGCCGAGCGAACCACCGGCAACGGTAAAGTCCTGGGCGTAAATACATACCGGATGCCCCATAATGGTACCTGTTCCGGTGATGACCCCATCCCCCGGCAGATATTTTTTGTCCATGTCGAAATCTTTTCCGGCATGCTCTACAAACAGGTCGTATTCGTGAAATGTATTCGGATCGAGCAGCGCCAGTATCCGTTCACGTGCTGTGAGCTTGCCAATGGCCTTTTGTTTTTGAATGGCTTTGTCACCGCCCCCTTTCAAGGCATTTCGCATGCGCTTGCGCAAATCGGTTGATTTTTCTTTAAGTCCCATAATGAATGATTAAACCCTTGATTATTAGCGTAAAAAAAGAGATAAGCAAAGCAACATAGCTTTATTCGCTCTCTTATCTCCGGATGCAAAAGTAATGGAATTTGAAAAAAAGTCAAGTTTTTTATCTTACAAGTTTTCATTAAGTTTGCCTTCGTTAACCGGTTCACGATTTTATGAATGCCGAACAGCTACGCCAATATTGCCTCAATAAACCGGCTGTTACCGAAAGTTTTCCTTTCGATGAGGATACCCTTGTGTTTAAAGTGGCAGGAAAAATATTTGCCCTTGTCAATTTGAAAGGTGATTTGCGGGTTAACCTGAAATGTGATCCCGAAAAAGCTGTGACGTTGCGCGAACATTATCCTGAAGTACAACCGGGATATCATATGAATAAACGCCATTGGAATACCGTACTTTTGGAAAGTTTGCTCGATGATGACCTGGTCAAAACCTGGATTGACGATGCCTATGGTCTTGTGGTGGCCGGCCTTCCTAAAAACATTAGGCAGAAAATTGAAAATGAGCCATTTGACATTTGAAACGTTTGGATGGGTG
>CAYYRE010000018.1:25112-28781 GCA_964473895.1 uncultured Lentimicrobiaceae bacterium
GCTTGGACTATGGGTTTTTACGGTTTTGGATCAAAAACAGCATAAAAGCATCTTCCATGGCTGTTTCTTTGTATTGTTCAAAACGGCCGGAAGCTCCGCCATGTCCGTAGTCCATATTGGTCCAAAGCAGCAACAGGTGGTTGTCGGTTTTTGTGTCACGCAGTTTGGCTACCCATTTGGCCGGTTCCCAGTATTGTACTTGGCTGTCGTGTAAACCTGTTGTTACCAACAAGGCGGGATAATCTTGCCTTTTTACATTGTCGTAAGGGGAATAGGAAAGCATGTATTCATAGTATTTTTTCCGGTTAGGGTTTCCCCATTCGTCATATTCTTCGGTGGTTAGTGGGATGCTTTCGTCCAGCATGGTGGTAACCACATCCACAAACGGAACAGCAGCAATGATTCCTTTAAAAAGTTGGGGGGCTTCGTTGGCCACAACACCCATTAAAAGACCCCCGGCACTGCCACCCATGGCGAAAAGTTTGCCGGGGGAGGTGTATTGTTTTTCTATCAGTTCCCGTGCACAGTCGATAAAGTCATTAAAGGTATTTTTCTTTTTCAACAGTTTTCCATTTTCATACCACCAACGGCCCATTTCCTGCCCCCCGCGTACATGGGCCACGGCAAAAGCAAACCCCCTGTCCAGTAAACTAAGACGGGCCGATCGAAAAACCGATTCTACACTGATGCCGTATGAACCGTACGCATACAACAAAAATGGCCGGCTGCCATCTTTTTCAAATCCATTCTTATAGACAATACTCACCGGAACTTTCACCCCATCGCGGGCGGTAATGTAAATGCGTTCGGTGGTATATTCTTCGGGATGGTATCCGCCAACCACTTTCTGACGTTTTTTTTGTACTTGTCTTCCCGTTTTCAGATGGTAATCATATATGGTGACAGGTGTTTTCAATGAAGTGTATCCGTAACGCAATACGTGGCTTTTGTAATCGTAATTATCATCAAAGTAAATGTAATAATCCGGTTCGTTGAACTGGATATAATGGTCGGTTTGGTGCTTGGTGTCAAATACATGAAACTGCAATAACCCGTTTTTTCTTTCCGAAACAACAAAATAATTTTCAAAAACTTCCACCTCTTCTATCAGTACTTCTTTTTGATGGGGAATCACTTCCGTCCAATTTTCCATGCCTGTCTGGTCAAGCGGCGTTTGCATGAGTCTGAAGTTTTCCGCTTTGTAATTGGTACGGATTAAATACCGGTTCCCCTGACGGGCAATTTCATATTCCAGATTCTTTTTACGCCGTGAAAATATCCGGAATTTCCCATGGGGATGGTCGGCATCAAGTACCCGGTATTCGGTGGAAAGTGTCGATTCCGAAACAATCATGATTTCTTTATCCGACTTGTCTTTGAAAACCCCTGTTTCGAAGGCGCTGTTTTTTTCATGAAATACCAGCTTGTCATTTTTTACCGGTTCATGGAGTGTGTGCCTGAAAACTTTGTAGGGCCTCAGTGCAGCATCTTTTTGAACGTAAAATATTGTTTTGTTATCGTTGGCCCAGGCGATATCCCCGGAGGTGTGTGTGATTCTTTCGGGTAAAATTTCTCCCGTTTCTAAATTCTTGAAATAGAGGGTGTATTCTCTACGGCTAACAGTGTCAATACTGTATGCAAGGAGGTGATTATCGGGACTGACCTCCCAGTTGTTCAGGTCAAAATAGGCATGTCCTTCGGCCAATTGGTTTCCATTTAGTATGATTTCCTCGGTGGCCGGTTTTTCTGTTTTTTTCCGGCAAACAACCGGATATTCTTTTCCTTCTTCAAAACGGGTATAATAAGCATAGCCGTTCACCGTATAAGGGACAGAACTGTCTTTTGGAGGAATACGGCCTTTTATTTCTTCAAAAATAGTTTCCTGTAATGCGCGGGTCTCTTTTTGAAAAACCGTTTCCGTGTAGTTGTTTTCGGCTTTCAGGTAGGCAATGACTTCCGGGTTTTCCCTTTCGTTGAGCCAGTAGTAAGGATCCATACGCAGATGACCGTGTTTTTTTAATTTTTTGAGAATCTTTTTGGCTTTCGGGGGAATGATAGGGCTATTGGATAATGACATATTCGATAATAAGCTAATAATCAGTAAAATATTAAATTTAAAAAGTTTTTTTTAAACGAACTGCAAAGAAACGAAAAAACACACAAAAAAACCCGGCGGTTGCCGGGCAGGGGGAGATGTATATTGAACCTGATCAGGGTCAGGCATATTATGGTTATTCGTAGCGTACGATACGGAAACTTGAGACTGCCGCATCCACATTCAGATAAATTCGGTGATCGGTTGAGTCAAAATTTTCGGTACGGTAATGTCCGTTGTCGGTTTTTACAAAACCCGGCAGATGTTTTCCGGACATCACGGCCGAAATGTTCAGGTCGCAACCGAAATTTTTGGGGACGCGTAAGGTAATGGAAGAAGCCCCGGCATCTATATTGATTTTAACTTTTGGATATTTATTTCCCACTGTAATTTTAAAAGAGCCGGCTCCACCGTCCAGTGTGATTTTCTTTACTTTAAAAGGAGTGAGGTCGTAGTTTACCGCACTGGCTCCGGCATCTAAGTTGATTTCCCATAGGGGCCGGTTGTTCAGGCGGATATCAACCTCTTTGTGGTTGTTATTATGGAAGACATGCTCCTCTTTTTCCGAAATTTTGATCAAAGCGTCATGGCCGCTTCTTTTAACAAGATAGGCATATCTTCCGGTGTATCTGCCCGATTGGGAAAAGGACAACAACGAAGATGTTGTGTCTTTCAAAATAAATTTCCCCGCTGCCGCATCCATTTCAAGCCGGGCTGTTTCGATGGTGTCGGCATAGGGAATGGTAAAATCCTGCTGCCGTTCCACCACATTTGCATCTTTATCAAAACTTTTTGATACGAGAAACTCAAAATCATTGTATCTGTCAGAACCTTGATAGTCCAACACAAACCAGGTGGCTCCTCCGAGCAATAGCACCAAAATGCCCACTTTAACGGTTTCGCGAATGGGGAGAACCGAAAGCCCCCAAAGGATAAAAAGAAGTGGCCACAGGCGGATGATATTATACCAGTCGAAGTCAATCATTCCCAGGTTCCGGGCCACCAAAAGGCTGCCTATAATGATGAGGCTCAGCCCCCAAAATGCGTTTTTGTATTTCATTTTTGTTTGTTTTTAGAAGATTTTAAAATATTGGGATCAATGATGAAAAAGCCGCCGATGATCAGCAAGATGGGCCAGAAATTACCAAGGTCCACCCACGGCATCAGCCGGTTGATAAGGAAAAGCGTTCCCATGACAATTAATATGATACCGGCAATCAGGCTGCCGTTGGAAGCCCCTTTTTTTTGAACGGCCTGTTTTGCATTGGGATTTGGTGCATTTTCCTGTTGTGTACTTCCGGTTGTTGTTTCATTGGAAGCAGGTGCCTGATACCTTGTGACCCGTTTGGGTGGAATAACAATCCACATGACAATGTATGCCAACACGCCGCCACCGCCGAAAAGTACCAGCAAGACAAAAATAAGCCGGAAAATAACCACGTCCACATCAAAGTATTCGGCCAGGCCGCCGGCTACTCCGGCAATCACTTTGTCATCAACTGTTCTGTACAATTTGTTTGTCTGTTCCATATCTTTTGATTTTAATTTCATGGCAAAAGTAAGAGCAGGCTCCT
>CAYYRE010000019.1:0-4291 GCA_964473895.1 uncultured Lentimicrobiaceae bacterium
TGGCGACCGCAGGAAGCCCACGGAAAGCCGTTGCGGAACACCGTTTTCCGGGCCGGGGACTAAAACGGAAAGCCCGTCAGCCTCCCCAAAAAATCACCGAATGGTTATACCGGGTTTGAGAAATCCTTGTTCGAAGATATCGCGGATACGTAAGGGGGGAGCAAGATGCAGGGTTTTGAGCCCGGTTTTTCGTGCGCCTTCAATGTTTTCGATACGGTCGTCGATAAACAGGGTTTTTTCGGGGGTCAACTGGTGATGGTGGATCACAAATTCATAGATTTCTTCGTGGGGTTTGGCGAGGTGCAGGTTGAATGAAAACCAGGCTTTGTGAAAGAGTTCATCAAAGGTACGGTAGCCGAAACGAAGTTGCAAATCGCGCACGTACAGGTCGTAATGGATAACGTTGGAATTGCTTAAAAGGTAAACGGGATAGTGTTTTTTTACCTGTTCGATAATGCGGATACGTTCGGCGGGGATGTCGAAGATCAGGGCATTCCAGGCTTCGTCGAGTTGCGCATCGGTGAGGTTCATTTGCAGGTAATTGCGTAGTTTGTCGCGGAAAACCGCCGGGGTGTCGATGCCTTTTTCAAACTTGTAGATTACTTTTTCGTAAAAATCTTTTGTTTTGAGTCGTTCGATATCGCGAAACCCCAGTTTTTCGAGTGCTTTCACCGTCATCATGGGGTCGATGTCGATGATAACGCCGCCGAAGTCAAAAATAATGTTTTCGATGTCCATGCCCGGATGTTTTGTAACAAAGGTAAGGATTTCTAGAACAGTTTACCCTGTTCCGGTTTTTTGGTTTTTCCGAGGTGTTTGTAAGCCAGTTCGGTGGCTTCGCGTCCCCGCGGGGTGCGCATGATATAGCCTTCCTGGATGAGGAAAGGTTCGTACACTTCTTCGATGGTGCCGGCTTCTTCGCCCACGGCCGTGGCGATGGTGGTGATGCCCACCGGACCGCCCTTGAATTTTTCGATGATGGTGGACAAAATCCGGTTGTCCATTTCATCGAGTCCGTATTTGTCCACATTAAGGGCTTCGAGGGCGTGTTGCGAAATGGCCATATCGATGGTGCCATTGCCTTTGATTTGGGCGAAATCGCGTACACGGCGCAGCAGCAGGTTGGCGATGCGCGGGGTTCCGCGGCTGCGTCCGGCAATTTCAAGGGCAGCATCATCATCAATTTCGACCCGCAAAATGGCTGCCGAGCGTTTCACAATGCCGGCTAAAACGGGGGTGGTGTAGTAGGAAAGGCGTGAAGTGATACCGAAACGGGAGCGCAACGGGGCGGTAAGCAAACCCGAGCGGGTGGTAGCCCCTACAAGGGTAAAGGGGTTGAGGGTAATTTGTACCGAGCGGGCGTTGGGGCCGGTTTCGATCATAATGTCGATTTTGTAATCTTCCATGGCCGAATAGAGATATTCTTCGACAACGGGGCTCAGCCGGTGGATTTCATCGATAAACAGCACATCGTTTTCTTCGAGGTTGGTGAGCAGTCCGGCGAGGTCGCCCGGTTTGTCGAGTACCGGACCGGAAGAGGTGACAATGTTTACGCCGAGTTCATTGGCAATGATGTGCGAAAGGGTGGTTTTGCCCAGTCCGGGAGGGCCGTGCAGTAAGACATGGTCCAGTGCTTCGCCCCTTTCGCGGGCGGCCTGCACAAAGATTTTCAGGTTTTCGACCACTTTGGGCTGACCGGCAAAACTCTCGAACCGTCCCGGACGCAGGACGTTTTCGATTTCTTTCTCGATTTTGCTCAACGAGGCTCCGGTGGCATCCAAATTTTCATTCATGACATATTCTTTTTTCCGGCCACACGCATCTTGCGGCATGAACCCTTTTCGTTTTAGTGCCGAACGAAATATTTCGGTTTGTGGCAAAGATAAGGATAAAGGACGAACAATTTCTTTCACCCGGAAGAGGAGATTATTTATTCGCCAAGCCATCTTTTAAAGGCGGCCATTTTTAATTTGCTGATGATAATTTCTTTTTCGGTATGGGGTTTTACCTTGACACGCAACTGGCTGTTGCCATACTTTTCGACCTTGGAAACGGCGTGAATGGAAATAATAAACTGGCGGTTGGCACGGAAAAATTTCTGCGGGTCCATAAGGCTGAAAAGATCATCCAGCGGCAGGTTGGCTGTCAGTTTTTCGCCGGAATGTTTAACAATGTAGGTTAGCTTATGTTCAATAAAAGCGTAAGCCATGTCATCTATCAGTACCGGTACCAGTTTGGTTCCCTGATTTGCCAATATTCTTTTTTGTGTTGTGGATTTTTCTTCTTTTGTTACGGCAGGCGGTGTGTTTGTCTTTTGTAACGATGGATTTGCAAGGGGTTTTGATGTTTTGATGCGGTGTTCCATGTTCAGGTACAGAAAACGGATAAATACGAAAATAATGAGGGTAATCAAGAGCCATGATATAACAAAAACGTACAGTAGCTTTTCGCGAAAATCATCCAACTGTTTTTTAATATAAACAAGGTTGGCATGCACGGCCACAATGAGGTCGGAACCTTCGACAGGGGCAACATAAATGATTTCAGAGAAGTTTTTTTTGAGGAAAGTTCGTACCCCGCCGGCTGGTTTCCCGCTTTGCAGGATACTTTCAAAATTTTCTTTAAACTGTTCGTTGTTCAGTAAGCTGACCACCGAATTGGTACTGTCTATTCTTTTTCCGATCCTGCGTGGGTCGGGATGACAAAGTTGCACCCCTTGTTGGTTATACATACATTCAAATCCTTTATCAATGGGGGTGTATTGGATGCTTTTTTGAAACTCTTCAATGACCTGTTGTTCGGAATACCCCTCTTTGAGCTTTTGGGCCAACAGGCGAGCCATGTGTATCGCTTCCTGTTTGTTGGCGTCAATGCGGCTTTCGATCAGTGCCTTTTCGCTGATGGCATATACATAATGAAAACTGAAATAACTGACCAGTGCCGTAATGCCCAGTACAAAAGCAAGACTTAAAAAGAAAAGGAAATAGGTGTTTTTGTTCATTTTTTAATGAGAAAAGTTTAAACCAACTCCCCTTTTTACCAATGGGGATACCAAAAATAGGGAAAGTTTTTCAGCGGGAGGCTTTTTTATGTCACTTCAGATGGATTTTTCGCCCTTTCGGTATGTCATTTCGGATGTTGGCAGTGGATTATTGCCCTTTCGGTTGCTTGATCCTCTTCTCCGGTCAGTTTGTTTTTCGGAATCCGTTTTTCCGCCGGTTCTTTGCAGAAAAATAATCACAAAAATTTTATTACCATGAAAGCAGCAAAACTATTTGTTATTTTAATTGCAGGCGGCCTTTTGGCTTTTTCGGCCTGCTCAACAACCGACACCCCCACTCCGGAACCCAAACCGGGTGTAAAGATTTCGGCTACCGCTACTATGGGGAATATTCTTGTCGACCAAAACGGGATGACCCTCTATTTCTTTTCAAAAGATGTGGATGGTCAGTCGGCCTGTACGGAAGGATGTCTTGACAATTGGCCCATATATTATGCTTCGACGATGGAAATCGGTGCCGGGTTAAATGCCAACGATTTTGCCGTCATCACGCGCAGCGATGGAAAACCACAGATTACCTATAAAGGATGGCCACTCTATTATTTTGTCAACGACAAAAATGCCGGCGATGTAAAAGGTGAAGGGGTCAAAAATGTTTGGTTTGCGGCCAGTCCCGATTATTCGGTGATGTTGGCCGTAGGACAGTTGGTAGGTGCCGATGGGAAAAACTATCTTTCGGATTATACCGAAGGAACGGGACTGACACCCTTTTTGACCGACCTTGCAGGACGGACGTTATACACTTTTAAGAAAGACAGTGCAAACACCAACAACTTTACCGCTCCTGATTTTAGCAATAACAGCGTATGGCCTATTGCCGAGATTACACCCGGCAAAGTACCTTCCACTTTCAATAAGGATGATTTCGGACAAATTGATGTTTACGGAAAAAAGCAGCTGACGTATCGCGGATGGCCGTTGTACTATTTCGGACAAGATATGAAAAGAGGAGACACCAAAGGGGTGAGTTTTCCCAAGCCAGGCGTTTGGCCTGTGGCAAACCTCAACACCCCCATGGCTCCCGGGATGTCCGCTTCGGGCAACGGAGGCAATGGCTCTAACTACTAAGAACTGACGATTTTATTCGGTTCCTGATCCGGGCGACCCTTTGCATTACTAGCAAATTGCGTTGCCCGGATTTTTTTTGAGTCATAGGAAACGAACATGCATTCGATTCATTACAAAGTCCAATCCCGCCTGACCAGCAAAGTCGGGCAGGCCCGCCTGACC
>CAYYRE010000019.1:4391-26475 GCA_964473895.1 uncultured Lentimicrobiaceae bacterium
CCCGCCTGACCAGCAAAGTCGGGCAGGCCCGCCTGACCGGAAAAAGTCGGGCAGGGCAGGCAGAAGAAGGTAGTTAAACCCACCACCGCGCTAAAGCGCGACAGGTTCTCCAAGGGTGATTGATAAGATATTAAAATACAACACAATACAAAAATATAAACAGATGATAAGACGAACTTATCCCTTTTTTTTGGGATTTACACTGATCCTGTTGTTTTTGGTTTCCTGTTCTTCGGGGCCCCGGAACAAGCAGACGGATGATGCAACGGTTTCCCTTCCGGATATTGAAATGCCGGGGAATCAATTATCGTTTAAGGCCATCGAAGGGTACGAAAACTACAGAATTGTTGCCACACATTACCGTACGGATAAAAAAGAGTTGCGGTATGTTCTGGCTAATGCTATTGCGTTTAAAGCGCTAAAAAACAAACGTTTTCCGCTTCCGCAAGGTAGCAAGGTGGTGAAAATAGGGTGGAAAACCCATCCCATGAAAAGATTTGGTGTTGCTTTGGAGGCCGGCCCACTGCAACGGGTTGAATTTATGATCAAAGACAGCAGCCGGTTTTCCGCAAATCCAGGAAACTGGGGCTACGCCCGTTTTGTAAAAGAAAACGGACAATACAAGGCGTGGCAAAAAGGTACCAACAGTTGTGTTTCATGCCACAACGGTGCGGGCAAAGGCCGTGACTTTCTCTATACACAGTATCAGGAAGTTTTTTGAAATCGTTATTTTTGCATTCAAAAGAAAAAGCAATCGTTATGGCTATAAAAAATTTCACGGCATACAATCCGACCCGGCTGCATTTTGGGCAGGGGGTTACCGAAAACATCGGTGAAACGGTAAAATCTTACGGACAGCGTGTTTTACTGGTTTACGGAAAAGGTTCCGTAAAAAAATACGGATATTATGCTCAAGTTGTGACTGCTTTGCAAAAACAGGCGCTGGAAGTGATTGATTTTGGCGGGATACAGCCCAATCCGCTGGTGGAGGATGTGCGCCGGGCCATTGCGCTCGGAAAAGAAAAAGAGGTGGAGGTGGTACTGGCCCTTGGCGGGGGTAGTGTGATTGATTCGGCCAAAATCATCAGTATCGGGCTGGTGAACGAAGCCGACCCGTGGCAGTTTATGCTTTGGCAGGCACAGCCGCAAAAAGCGTTGCCTCTCGTGACCGTTTTAACACTGGCAGCAACAGGGACCGAAATGAACGGAGCGGCAGTTTTGCAAAATTTGGAAGAAGGAAAAAAAGTGGGATTTGTCCATCCGTTGCTTTTTCCGAAAGATTCGTTTTTGGATCCTTCGTTTACGGTCACCGTTCCGAAAGATTACACGGCCTACGGGGTGGTGGACCTTATTGCCCATGCACTGGAAGCCTTTTTCGGTGATGGAGAGCCCGAAGTTATCGATCAAATCACCATGGCGATTATTAAAAATGCCATGGAACAGTCCCCTTTGTTGCTCCATGATTTGCACAATGTGGATTTACGTGCCAACATTATGCTGGATGCCACGTTGGCCCTCAACGGGCTAACCAATTACGGACGAACGGGAGGCGACTGGGGTGTGCATGCCCTCGGACATGAACTTTCGTTGCTTTACGGTACGCCGCACGGTGCTACACTGAGCATTGTTTATCCTGCCTGGTTGCGGCTGCAATCCGAACGTCTTGCCGGCCGTATCCAAAAACTGGGGAAAGGTCTTTTCGGCACGTCTGATGTGGAAAAAACCATTGAAAAAATCGAACGGTTTTTCCGTTCCATTGACTCGCCGGTTCGTTTACCGGAAGCCGGAATATCCCCTGACAAAAAGGAAGAAATTCTTCGCCAGATGAATAAAAACCAAGATAGTGGTATGGTACATCCGCTTACGGATGATGACCGAAGGCGGATTGTGGAGTGGATGGTCTGAAGGGGGAGGGTAGAATTCGGAATTTAGATTTTAGAATTCAGAGTTTAGATTTTAGATTTCAGAAACCAGATTTCAGAATTTAGCCGTATAACTCTTCGGGAAGAATTTAGAATGGGTTAGCGGTTTTCTTTTTTTCTTTTGAGAAACTTTCCCGGGGGTATTTCCCGCCATTTTCCCTTCTCTACTGCTATTTGGCCATGGGCAATGACAAATTCCGGAGCACCGTGTACAGCAAATCCTTCGTAAATATTATGATCACAATGCATGTGATGGCTTTCCGCCGATATGATTTGTTCTGTTTTTGGGTTCCATACTACCACATCCGCATCGGCACCGGGCTGTAAAGAACCTTTTTGAGGATAGAGCCCGAAAATTTTGGCCGGTCCTGTGGAAGTGAGTTCCACAAAACGGTTCAGACTGATTTTGTTTTGCAGTACGCCATAGGTAAAAAGCAAGGTGAGCCGGTGTTCCACACTGCCGGCACCATTGGCAATCTTACGAAAATCGTGTATCCCTGCTCTTTTCTGTTCCATTGTAAAAGGGCAGTGGTCGGTACCGAGGCTTTGGATGGTCCCGTCGGCCAAAGCGTTCCATAAAGCGCGGTTGTCTGATTTTTTGCGCAGGGGCGGGCTCAGTACATAAGGAGCCGTTTGCTCAAAAGTTCCGGAATAACGGCTGTCGTTGAGCAAAAGATAGTGCGGGCAGGTTTCGGCAAAGACCTTCAAGCCGCTTTGTTGTGCCTGACGGATGGGATCCAGTGAACCGGCCGCCGACACATGGACAATATAAAAAGGACACTTGGCTGTTTTGGCAAAGTCTATGGCTTTGGCTACCGCTCGGCTTTCGAGTTCGGCCGGACGGGATAGCGGGTGAAATTCGGGGGAAGTTTTTCCCGAAGCCGCCAGTTGATGGCGCAGGTGTTCGATGTCGTCGCCCAGTTCGCAATGGGCGGTTACCATTCCGCCGGCAGCGGCAACGGCATGAAAAACTTTTTGCAACGCTTCGTCTTCAAGGCCAATACTGTCTTTGTAAGCCATATAAACTTTAAAAGAGGGGATGCCTTCCTTTTCCACACAGTTTTTGATTTCTTCGGGAAGGCTTTGGCGCCATTCGACCGGGCTCATGTGGAATGCATAATCGGTAAAGCAGTCCGCTGCTTCTGTTTTTCGTTGCCGCAAGGCATCCGTTAAAAGTTCTCCCTTGTGGGGGGTTACAAAATCGATGAGGGTTGTGGTTCCTCCAAACAGTGCAGCGCGGCTGCCCGATCGAAAGTCGTCGCTGGAATAGCCGGCCGGAGTGGGTAAATGCATATGGACATGGGGATCGATGCCTCCGGGAAAGACAAGCATACCGGTGGCATCTATGGTTTTTGCGGCAGTTGTTTCCAGCCCCGGATTTTCCACCCGGCTAATTTTTCCGTTTTTTATCAGAATATCGGCGGCAAAAGTGCGTTCTGCCGTCACCAGTGTACCGTTTTTAATTAAAATATCCATAACCGGCCGTTTTTATGAGGGTAAAAGGTTTTTGGTAAATTTTCCTTCTTCGTCTTTTTTAAATCCCAGTTTTTTCAGGTATTTCTCGTATTTCCGGCTGGAAACCGGGGCCACTACTTTTTTAAATCCCTGCTCAATAAAACGGGAACGCAGGTGGCTGTAAATGAATTTTCCATTTTTTAAATCGCGGTATTCGGGGGTTACGTAATCCAGACCGACATAAAGAAGGTCTTTTTCTTCACGGTGGGCCAGAAATACGCCGGCTACGCTCAGGTTGCGCAAAACGAAAAAACTAATGGTGTTCATTTCGGGTTTGTAAACAAATCCGGGGAAAAATTTATGGATGTCTTTGTCGTGAAATTTCAAAAAAGCGAGTAGATATTTATTGTCACTTCGTACTTCGAGGATATCGAAGACTTCTTTCTTGCGGTATATTTTTACCAGATAATAAATATCCACAAGGGCAATAAAACCATTGAGGAAAGTCACGGGAATGGCATGAATCAAAAGGCCGTAAGTAGCAAAGGCCAAGGCTCCTGCCAGGTTGATCCACCGGAATTTCACGATGGAACTCATGGTCATGGAAACCGCTATGATGAGGGAAGCAAAATATCCGAACAAGCTTAAAATATCTGTTTGCATAAGACAAAGGTTAATAGAAAAGAGATGATTATGCCGACAAAGGTAAACAAAGAAAAGGTTTGGAACGGAAACGGTTTTATTTCCGTGCAGCGAGCAGCAGTTCCAGCATTTTTATGCCTGCTTCGGAGATAACGGTTCCGGGTCCGAAGATGGCGGCCACGCCGGCATCGTACAAAAACTGGTAATCCTGGTGGGGGATGACCCCGCCCACAATGACCATAATGTCCTCGCGTCCCAATTTTTTCAGTTCTTCCATTACTTGGGGTACCAGTGTTTTGTGTCCTGCCGCAAGGCTGGAGATGCCGAGGATGTGTACATCGTTTTCCACTGCCTGGCGTGCTGCTTCGGCGGGTGTTTGGAACAGGGGGCCGATATCCACATCGAAGCCGATGTCAGCATATCCGGTGGCCACCACTTTGGCTCCGCGGTCGTGGCCATCCTGTCCCATTTTGGCAATCATAATCCGCGGACGGCGCCCCTCGAGGGCAGCAAATTCATCGGCCAAACGGCGTGCTTTTTCAAATAATTTGTCATCGCCGGCTTCCGACGAATAAACACCTGAAATAGATTTAATCACAGCTTTATACCTCCCGAAAACTTTTTCGCAAGCATACGAAATTTCTCCGAGACTGGCGCGGTTTTTTGCTGCTTCCACGGCAAGTGCCAACAGGTTTCCTTCTCCTGTTTTGCATGCATTGGTAATGGCATCAAGGCTTTGCCGTACTTTTTGTTCGTTTCTTCCGGCCCTTAATTTTTTCAAGCGGGCCAACTGGGCTTGTCGCACGGCGGTGTTATCCACTTCGAGGATTTCCAGCGGATCTTCTTTTTCGAGACGGTATTTATTCACCCCTACGATAATGTCTTTTTTGGCATCAATGCGTGCCTGTTTGCGGGCGGCCGCCTCTTCGATGCGCATTTTCGGCAGGCCGGTTTCAATGGCTTTTGCCATGCCGCCCATTTCTTCCACTTCGCGGATGTGTTGCCAGGCACGGCGGGCAATGGCATCCGTAAGATTTTCCACGTAATAAGAACCTGCCCAGGGATCCACCGTGCGACAAATGCCGGTTTCCTGTTGCAGATAAATTTGGGTATTGCGGGCAATGCGGGCCGAAAAATCGGTGGGCAGGGCAATGGCTTCGTCCAGTGCGTTGGTATGGAGCGACTGGGTATGTCCCAGTGCGGCCCCGAGCGCTTCGATACAGGTACGGGTCACGTTGTTGAACGGGTCTTGTTCGGTAAGGCTCCAGCCTGATGTTTGTGTATGGGTACGCAAGGCCATGGATTTGGGGTTTTCGGGGTGAAACTGTTTTACCAGTTTGGCCCACAGCATGCGGGCAGCCCGCAGTTTGGCAATTTCCATAAAGTGATTCATGCCGAGGCCCCAAAAAAAGGAAAGCCGCGGGGCAAAAGCATCAATTTTAAGTCCCGATTGCAATCCGGTGCGGATGTAATCCAAACCATCGGCCAGGGTGTAAGCCAGTTCCAGATCGGCCGGAGCACCGGCTTCCTGCATGTGGTAACCCGAAATGGATATGCTGTTGAATTTGGGCATGTATTGTGCCGTGTATTTAAAAATATCCGAAATGATGCGCATGGAAGGTCCGGGCGGGTAAATGTAAGTGTTACGCACCATGAATTCTTTCAGAATATCGTTTTGGATGGTTCCCGAGAGTTCTTCGAGTTTTGCCCCCTGTTCCAGTGCGGTAACGATGTAAAAAGCCATTACCGGCAAAACGGCACCGTTCATGGTCATGGATACGGATATTTTGTTCAGCGGGATTTCATCGAAAAGGATTTTCATGTCAAGGACCGAATCGATGGCGACGCCGGCTTTGCCCACATCGCCCACCACCCTTTCGTGATCGGAGTCGTATCCCCGGTGGGTGGCGAGGTCGAAGGCCACCGAAAGCCCTTTTTGTCCGGCTGCGAGGTTGCGCCGGTAAAAGGCATTGGACTCTTCGGCGGTGGAAAAACCGGCATATTGCCGGATGGTCCACGGGCGGGTGACATACATGGTGGAATAAGGCCCGCGCAAAAAGGGCGGAAGTCCGGCGGCAAAATCGAGGTGTTCCAGGTCACGGATATCTTCCCGTGTATAAACGCCTTTGATACCGATCTTTTCCGCCGGTTCCCATACAGCGTCTTCCGCAATCTTAACGGTCCTCGCTTTACTGTTGCGAAGCGGTGTTTTGATATCTAAAGAATGAAAATCCGGTTTCATGGGGTTATGCTTTTTTATGGATTGGATATTTTTTCGTTGTTCCCAATGCCCAACAACGCATTGAATTTTTGCAAAGTTTCCAGCACGTTGCTTTTCGCATGGATAAAATGTTCCATACCGGCGGCTTGTAATGTTTCGGCGCCGGGCCGGGGAAATCCCGCCAATACAACAATTGCATTGTTTTTGAGAGCATTAAATATTGCAATACCTTCCTTGCGGTAGGTTTCGTCATCGCTGCAAAGCACCACAATATCGGGTTTATCTTGTTTTACCTGCCGGATGGCCTCTTCGGTGCTTTGAAAGCCCGAATGGTCTATCGTTTCGTATCCGGCACAACCGAAAAAGTTTTCGGCAAACTGTGCTCTGGCACGTCGCATGGCCAAATTCCCCCAAGTAAATAACCATACTTTCGGGCGGGCATGTTTTTGTGCGTGCCGGTCAACGGCATAACGTAATTTTTCGAAGGGAAATGCGGCACGACGGATGTGTAGCGGTTTTACCGATGTATCCTGCAAGGAAGCCGGATGGCTGTCGAACGACAAACCGGGAATCTCCGTTTTGTGTTCCGAAATATTGGGAAACTGGTTGACTCCGAGGATGGAAATTTTCCGGTGGGCAATATCCTCATCTTTTTTCTTGGCTTCTTTTTCGATGCGCTGTTGGACAAAGCCTGTTTGAAATGCCCGGATGTATCCGCCCCGGTCTTCTGTTTGCAGGAACAGGTCCCAGCTTTTTTCTATCAGCCGGTCGGTAAGGTTTTCGATGTAATAAGCGCCGGCTGCCGGATCGGCTACTTTATCAAAATAGGACTCTTCTTTCAGTATCAACTGCTGGTTTCGGGCTATCCGCCGGGCCATTTCCGAAGGGGGCTCAAAAGTGGCATCGAAAGGCAACACGGTGATTTCATCGACGCCTCCCAAAATGGCCGACATGGTTTCGGTGGTGGTGCGTAACATATTGACATACGGGTCGTAAACCGTTTTGTTGCGATAAGAACTTTCGGCAAGGATGTGGGCAATGGCTTCTTTTTCGGGAACGCCGAATGCTTTCAGGATTTGTGCCCACAGATAGCGGAAAGCCCGGTATTTGGCAATTTCCATGAAATAATCGGAACCGGTGGCCAAGCGGAAGAAAAATTTTCCTGCGGCCTTTCCGGCGTCCCATCCCGCCGTCGTCAGTTGCTCCATGTAAAGGCTTCCGATGGCAAGTGTAAAAGCCAGCTCGCTGACGGTTGTTCCCCCTGCATTGTGAAAAACCGTTCCATCCACCGAAACCGTCCGGAAGCCGGTTAACGGAAGGGCGGCTGCGGCTGTTTGAAGGAAAAGGGAAAACGGCTTTCCGGGATGGGCCAAAGTGCCGGTACGGTTTAACCGGTCCACCGGGTCGTTGTCGATGCCTCCGGTTATTTTCTGCCAGGCATCCTCTTTCTGTGCCATGGCTTTCAGGGTGGTGATGCATTCAACGGGAGAGCCATGGCGGAAATAGAAATCCGTTTTCCCGGGTTTTAGTCCGTTGAGCAAACGGGGTAAACGTTTCCCGGGGAAAGCTTTTTCTTTATCGAAAGCAAAAGTCAACGATTCGGCCCCGTTTTCAACGGCTTTTTGGGCTTCGTGGTTGGCTTCTTCGGGGTCTTTCACAAGGAAATCCTGGTTTACTTTCCAGGATAGTCCTGCCGGCTGTTTTCCTCTGACGTAAGGAAATTCACCGGGCTGCGATTGCAGGTAATCCAATGCGGCAAGGTCTTCTTTTCGATAAAAAGGCCGGATATCAAAACCTTCGTCCAACGGGGTGACCAGTTTTTTTTCAAAATCGGCCCCTTTCAGGTCTTTTTGGATGCGTGCCAGCCATTCTTCCGTTTTTACAGGGGAAAATTCATTAAAAAGCGGTTCTTTTTTCATGCCGTAACGGTTCGTTAATTTTCTTTAGCAAAAATAATATAAAAGCGGGGCTTTTCGTGTGATTTGTTATTGATTTCACAATTTTTCAAAGTAAAAGGCGGGCTTGTGGGTGGGTTTTTGCGCCCGGCTCCGCAGGAGTTCCTTTGGAAGATGGCAGCGGCAGCGCCCGGCAGACGGCGGTGTGGTTTTTGCCGGCCGGTGGCGGCTGAGGAACGAAGACCCCGCACGGCCGTTGCAAAACCTGCCGCCGGCAACGGGCCTAAAGCGGACAGCCCGGCAGGCGCCCAAAAAATCAAAGGTGTTAAACAAAAAATTTGAGTAAAAACAGAGCGGTCAGTACGATCATCACCGGTGTTACTTCTTTATGCCGGCCGGTAGTTACTTTCAGCAGGACGTAGGAAATCATGCCAAAAGCAATACCCTCGGCAATGCTGTAAGTAAGGGGCATCATCAGGATGGCGAGGAAAGCGGGGATGCTTTCGGTATAATCGGCAAACGGGATTTTTGAAACGGGGGCCATCATAAAAGTACCTACCAAAATGAGTACGGGGGCTGTGGCGGATGCGGGAACCATCAGAAAGAGCGGGGCAAAAAACAACGACAGCAGGAACAATCCGGCCACGACGAGAGTGGTAAGACCTGTGCGTCCGCCTTCGGCTACTCCGGCAGCGCTTTCGATATAAGCGGTATTGGTGGACGTTCCCAGTATGGCCCCGGCCGTAGTGCTGATGGCATCGGCCATTAAGGCTTTTTTAACGTTCGGGAAACGGCCTTTTTTGTCCAGCAGACCGGCCTGTGAGGCTACGCCCACCAAAGTGCCGATGGTATCGAACAAATCTACAAACAAAAAGGTAAAAAGGACGATGGCCATGTCAACGGACAAAACATGTTGCCACTGGAATTTTAGAAAGGTGGGAGCCAGCGAGGGGGGTGCTTGCAGAAACGAAGCCTTGGGCAAGGCGGTCTGTCCCATGAAAAGGGCCAACACAGTGGCCGAAAAAATACCGATAAGCAAAGCTCCTTTTACGCGCAAGGTGAGCAACACGGCCGAAATGATAAGCCCGAAAATACAAATGAGCGCTGCCGGATTGCCGAGATTTCCCAAAGTAACCAGTGTGGCTTTGTCGTGTACGATAATGCCTGCATCCTGTAAGCCGATAAATGCAATGAATAAACCGATGCCTACCGAGATGGCATGTTTTTGGCTGAGTGGGATGGCATCGACAATGAGTTCTCGGACATTGAACAAGGTGAGGACAATGAACAAGAGGCCTTCGAGGAAAACAGCCGTCAGGGCAAATTGCCAGCTGTAGCCCATAGAGAGTACTACGGTGAATGCAAAAAAGGCATTCAGCCCCATGCCGGGCGCCATGGCAATGGGCAGTTTGGCGTAAAGCGCCATAATGAGGGTGCCGAGGAGGGCCGAGAGGGCCGTGGCAGTGAAAACAGCACCGGTATCCATGCCGGCTTTGGCCAATATGGATGGATTTACTACCAAAATATAGGCCATGGTGAGGAAAGTGGTAATGCCGGCAATGGTTTCGGTGCGGACGTTGGTTTGATTGGCTTTTAAACGGAAATATTTTTCGAACATGATGGTAGGATTTTTTTACAGGGGAAATATAGGAAAATCTCGTTTCCTGGACAAAATTCTTTTCAGACCGGAACTTTTTGGATGTCAACTCTGTTTATTTTGCCGGAGAAAATGGCTGTTTCCGGCTTTTATCCCGTTCATCTTTTTACTTTTGCAGCAATGAGCGTACAAAAAACAGCATTACGGGAGATGGCGGTGGTGGTATTGGCTGCCGGCTTTTCGGGGCGGATGGGAAAGCCGAAATGGTCGTTGCCGTTTGACGAAAAACAAACGTTTATTGAGCGAATAACCCAAACCTATCTGCAGGCCGGCTGCGGCAAAGTGGTGCTGGTTTTGAACCGGGAGGGAGTGGCTTCTGTGGAAAGGCGGGGATTGTTGAAAGAAAACCGGCGGGTTTTGCCGGTGTTGAACCCATTCCCCGAAAAAGAACGGTTTTTTTCCGTGCAAACCGGATTAAAGGCATTACAGGATCATCCTGCCGTCTTTTTACAGAATGTTGACAACCCGTTTGTTACTTCTGATATCCTGTTCTGTTTGGCGGGCAGTTTTCGGGCTGGTGCTTATGTTGTGCCACAATACGGTTCACGGAACGGACATCCCATTTTGCTTTCCGGAAAGATTGCGGGAGACCTGGTTGCTTCGTCCAACGAAAAGGAAAACCTGCGCCGTTTTCTCCGGAAATACCCCAAAATTATTTGTCCTGTGCAGAATGAAAGGATATTGTTGAACATCAATACCCCCGAAGCGTATCGCCGGGTTTTCGGAAAAGCGGATTTTTGAAATTCCGCCGGCATCCCGGTGAGAGGAAATGGTGTCCCCGGCTTTTATAGGAACATCGGTATGGTGACATGTCCGGAGGTTTGGGCGAAAGGTGATACGCGAAAGGGACGGTGCCGGTGCGTTCGGGAAAATAAAAAATTTGGTTTACTTTTGGATTCGTAAACGGAAAGCAAGTACATGGACAAAACGAAGAAAGAAAAACGTTATCAAAGGCTTCACAAGCAAATCAAGGATCTGATTCTGAAAAGCAGCAACAACCCGTTGTCGAACATGGCTACCATCAATGCCGTGTTGTACCATAAAATGGATTATTTTTTCTGGTGCGGTTTTTATCTTTTTCAGGAAGGACGGTTGCAGGTAGGCCCGTACCAGGGCGCTTTGGCGTGTATTGATTTGCCTGCCGGAACCGGAGTTTGCCAGGCAGCTGTGCAGCAGAAAAAAACACTCATTGTTCCCGATGTGGAAGCTTTTCCGGGGCATATTGCCTGCGATGGCCGGAGTAAATCGGAAATCGTGGTGCCGGTATTTGACCGTGAAGGCGTCATTCGTGGGGTGCTGGATGTGGACAGCCGTACTTTAGACAGTTTTGATGCGGTGGATGCTGCTGCATTGGAAGCGATGGTGAAGTTGGTTTATATTACCCCATAAACACCTTTTAACTTTTTTAAGTCATGAAAAAAACATTTTCTGTTTTCCTCCTGGGTTTTCTGATTTTTTTTGTTTCGGAGCCCCTCCTTCATGCCCAGGATATGGCATGGGAAAAAGCACATTACAACAAAGCCGAATACCGCATTCCCATGCGGGATGGCATTAAGTTGTTTACAGCGGTCTACACGCCCAAAGACACGACACAAAACTATCCCATTTTAATTTGGCGGACGCCTTATTCGTGTTGGCCATACGGCAAAGACAAATACCGTATGCTGCCGCCGGAATTGGCCAAAGAAGGTTATATCTTTGTCTATCAGGATGTGCGGGGGAGGTTTATGTCGGAGGGAAAATTTGTCAACATGCGGCCGTACATTCCCCATAAAAAAGGAAAACAAACCGATGAAAGCAGCGATGCCTGGGATACGGAAGACTGGCTGGTGAAACATATTCCGCACAACAACGGTAAAATCGGTATTTTCGGCATTTCCTATCCGGGATTTTATGCCGCCATGGCTTGTATTGATGCCCACCCGGCGTTAAAAGCCGCCTCTCCGCAGGCGCCCATTGCCAACTGGTGGGTGGATGATGATATGCATCATCACGGCGCTTTTTCCATGCAAATGTCGCTCAATTTTTTCTCGGTTTTCGGAATCAAGCGTGACAGTCTGACCTCCCGTTGGCCCCATGCCCTTCCGCGCATTTCGCCGGATGCCTACGACTTTTTCCAATCGTTGGAACCGTTGCCCAATGTGGATAAGAAAAATTTTCACAAAAAAATTGCCTTTTGGGAAACCATCAAAAAACATCCCGATTATGACAAGTTCTGGCAAAGAAGAAATACACTGTCCCATTTTCATCATGTCACCCCGGCGGTGTTGACGGTGGGCGGATGGTACGACAGTGAAGATTTTTACGGAACCATTCATACTTACGAAAGCATTGAAAAGAAAAATCCGGGCATCAAAAACATGCTTATTATCGGGCCGTGGCCACATGGATGGTGGGCGCGTGACGAAGGATACCGGCTGGGCGACATTACTTTCGGTACCCATACCGGGGAGTATTTCCGAAAAAAGATACAGTTGCCCTTTTTCAATTATTACCTGAAAGGAAAGGGAAACTTCCCTGAAGCCGAAGCCCGTATGTTCAACACGGGGGTGAATCGTTGGCGGTCGTTTGCCCAATGGCCGCCGAAAAATGTCCGGAAAAAGGATCTGTTGTTGGAAGCCGGACATCAACTCACTTTCGGCCCTGTCGCAAATAACAAAACGGATCATTACAGCTATGTGAGTGACCCCCGTAAGCCGGTGCCTTATTCGGCCCATATCATGGATTCGAGAACATTTTATTATCATCCGTACATGAATGAAGACCAGCGTTTTGCCGCAAGGCGTCCCGATGTGCTTGTTTTTGAAACGGCTCCGTTGGATACGGCGGTAACCCTGGCCGGACCGTTACTGGCCGATCTGTACGTTTCCACTACCGGAACCGATGCCGATTGGGTGGTCAAACTGATTGATGTTTATCCCGACAGTGCCCGGAATCCCAAACCCAATCCGACTAATGTGGAAATGGGCGGGTATCAGATGTTGGTCAGAGGGGATATTTTGCGCGGAAAATACCGCAACAATCCGGAAAAACCCGAGCCTTTCGTGCCCGGAAAAGTAACGGAGATCCAATTCCCGTTGCAGGATGTTTTGCATACCTTTAGAAAAGGGCACCGCATCATGATTCAGATACAAAGTAGCTGGTTTCCGTTTTTCGATGTGAACCCGCAGACGTTTACCAATATTTACAAGGCAAAACCCAAAGATTTTGTAAAAGCCACACAGTCGGTTTGGTTTTCTACTCAGTATCCGTCAAAAATTGTGGTGGGGGTTTTGGCCCCTTAATGGGGATTGATTTTTTTGCCTGGCCGGTGTAGTTCCGCCAGCTTTGTATATTTGCAAATTAATAACAGGAGTGAACGGCCTCTTGGATAAAATGTAATCAGACGAAGCGTAAAGGACAATTCAAACAGCTTTTGGGACCGGAAATGAAAAGATTTGGGGTCATTGTTCTGGTTTTTATCATTTTCCTGCTGGGAGAGTGCTCCTTGGTATTTGCCCAGAAAAAAGGGAAAAACAACCTCCGGCTCATCCGTATGGAAGTTGCCAGCGGCCATACCGACAATTTTCATCTGGTACCCATGGGAGAAAACGGTTTGTTGGTTTTTTACGAAACCAACGAGTTGAACCCAAAGGGGCAGCGCCTTTGGTATTTTGCCCTTTTTGACAAACATCTCAAGCAAAAGTGGTTGCGCCCTGTTCCTCTGACCGACAAAGTTTATTATTTCCAAGCCAAACAGGAACAACAATCGGTTTTTTTAGTCTTTCGCAATTCTGACAAAGTAAAAAAGACCGCCGGCTTTTATGACATCCTTGTGTATGACATCAGCAAACAGGTGTTTCGAAGTGTACAGGGTACCATGCCGCTGAAAGCCGAATTGGCGGGTTTTGCCGTAAGTCACGATGTGGTGGCCTTGGGGATCAACCTGAAAAAAGAAAAAAAAGCGGATGTGCTGTTTGTGCATACCCATACCGGAAACATACATGTGGTTCATATCACCGAGCCGCAAAGCGTTTTTGTGGATGGGGTTTTCAAAAACCCTTCCAACGGAACGCTGGTGGTGGTAGTTAGCAGTGCCGATGCCAAGTCGGCGGTGCGGCATACGGTTTATAGCTTTGATCCATCGTCGGCCATTGTGCAAAAAGTAGATATTTCTTATTTCGATCCCATGAGTTTTTTGGGTGAATTTACGTTGGCCTCTGCTTCGGGGAATAATTTGAAATTTTTCGGTGCCGACCACCTTGCTGCCAAAGGTGGTTTATTTGCCGGAAACCAGGACGAAGACCAACCCAATACGGAAGGATTTTTTTACCTTAGTATTGAAAACGGGAAACAGAAAGATTTAAGGCGGTTTAATTTTCTGGATTTTAAAAATATTCAGGGTACTTTTAGCAAGGGAGAATATTACCGGCCCAAAGGCTGGAAACAGAAGCAGGCGGCAAAAGCTCCCCAAACCCTTGCCCTGCTGAATATTACCCATCCGGAAGTGCACCGAACGGCAGATGGCTTTTTGGTGTCGGCCAACGCTTATGCTGCTTACTATAAAACCGAAAGCCGCATGGATTATGATTTTTACGGCAACATGTACCCGACCAATTACCGGGTTTTTGCAGGTTACCTTTTTTATGATGTGATCCTCGGGGGATTTTCGGTTGATGGAAAAAAATTGTGGGACAATGATTTTCCTTTGGAAAATATCCTGTCGTACCGGATTGGTGACAAAGCCCTGGTTTATCCCGACAGCACCATCGTAACATTGGCGTATGTTTCGGAAGGGCAAATTATTACACAGGATATTTACCGGGATAAAAAACTGGATGCCGTTGAAAAAGTGAATATTGCCAGCCGTTATTCCCGCGATCGCCCCGTAGGCGCCGGCGAAAGCTTGATGATACACTGGTATGACCGCTACTTTTTGGTGTACGGATATCAACAATTGAAAAACAGGGCTTTGCAAAACCAGCCGTTGCGCACGGTTTTCTACGTCAATAAAGTAACATTACAATAAATTTTTTTGGAGAACGAAAAGTATTGCGAAAGAATGATCAACAAAAATCAAATTTGGTTAGCTAAGAACTATATCACCTATCTGGCACAAGCCAAAACAAGGTATAAAATTCATTCCCCTTTTGTTTTTGATTTGGTGGAAAAGGTACTGATGGATAAAACCGAGTATCCGGAATATAAGAAAATAGAGGCCTATAAAAAAAACATCAGCAAAAGCAAAACGGTGATTGAAACGGTGGATTTCGGAGCGCGTTCCAACGGGAAGCCGTACAAAGAGTATTTTGAAAAAGTGGGTGAAATTGTCAAAAAACGCTCGCAACGCAAGAGCCAGGCCCGTTTGCTTTACCGGCTTTCCCGGTATTTTCAACCGCAAAATATTTTAGAGTTCGGCACGGCTGCAGGCATCAGCACCGCCTACATTAAAGCCCCGGTTCCCGAAAGTAAAATGATCACGATGGAAGGCTGTGCCAGTTTGGCCGATGTGGCCAATAGCAATCTGCGGCGACTGAAAATCAAAAATGTGGAAATCAGCATCGGAAATTTTGATGTAACACTTCCCATGGTACTGGAAAAATTCGATACCCTGGATTTTGTATTTTTTGACGGAAACCACCGCTACAAACCTACGGTGGACTATTTTCAGCGTTGTGTGGAAAAGGCCCGCGAAAACACCCTTTTTATCTTCGATGATATTCATTGGTCGTCCGGTATGGAAACGGCCTGGAATACCATTAAAAAAGACGAACGGGTCAGTATAACTGTTGATTTGTTTTGGTTTGGCTTGGTTTTCTTCCGTAAAGGTGTTGAAAAACAGGACTTTATCATTAAATATTAAACGGACACCCCTCCAGGTATCTTATCCGTAAATCGGGAAAAATTGCTTTTGTGGATACCGGTTCCCATCAGTTGAAACTGAAAAAGTTGACGGAAGATGGGAGGAAAATTTTGACATAAAATGGAATAAAAAAAGCCGTCTGTTTGCAGACGGCTTTTTTGTCTCCCCGCAGAGACTCGAACTCTGGACCCGCTGATTAAGAGTCAGCTGCTCTACCAACTGAGCTACGGAGAGAATTTCCTTCCTAATTTTAAAAGACAAAAACTGCCTTTTTTCGCAGGCGCAAAATTACTATTTTTCATCGATTCCAAAAATTTTTCCTGAGATATTTTCGTTTTGCGGTAGGGTAAAACCATTTGTGTGCGGTGTATTGACAAACACTAAAAACTTTATGCCATGAAAAAAGTAGTCTTTTTATTTTCTTTTTTAGCAGGGATCATCTTTTTCCTTGCCAGTTGTTCAAAAACAACTTCAACCGATACCACTTTTACCGCTGTGCAGGATGATGCCTATGCGGAAAGTATTTTCGATAATGTAACCAACATTACCGATGAAGCATACGATTTAAGTTCGGTTCGTTTTAAATCATCCGAAACGACGCAAAACAGAATCTTTTTAAGCAGTTGTGCCACAGTAACCCTTGATACCACTGTTTATCCGCGGGTATTGACCATTGATTTCGGTGACACCAACTGCCTGTGCAACGATGGGCGTTACCGCCGCGGGAAGATCCTGGTTTCTTTTACCGGAAGGTACCGAAAACCGGGAACCATTATTACAACAACTTTTAACAACTACTACGTAAATGACAACCAGGTGGAAGGTACCAAGGTGGTGACCAATAACGGATTCAACGATAAAGGACATTTGTCTTGGACCATTTCGGTCAATGCCATGATTACCCTGGCCAACGGAGAAGGTACCATTTCGTGGAAATCGCAACGTACCCGGGAATGGACGGAAGGATTTGCCACCCCAAGGGACCGGTGGGATAATGTTTTTATGATTACCGGAAAATCGGAAGGGCAACGTGCCAGCGGAACAAAATGGACCCGGGTGATTACCAAACCGTTGGAAGTCAAACTGGCCTGTCGTTTTATTGTGTCGGGTACCATGGAAATAAAAGTAGAAGGCAAGCCTGTCCGCACGCTTGACTTTGGGAACGGCGAATGTGACAACCTGGCGACGGTAACTGTTGATGGGAAAACGCGCACCATTCATTTGAGACCATAAAACCTGTACACTTTTACGGCATTTCCGGGAAACAACCGTTTCCCGGATTTTGCCCTTTGGTTTTCATTGATTACTTTTATAAAAAATAAAAAATGGCACATTGACCCGGACAGAGTTTAAACAGTTGTTTGACGCACATTTTGAGGCGGTCAGAAATTATATCTGGTATCGATCCGGTAATACGGAGCTCGCTTCGGATGTGGCTCAGGAAGCGTTCTTAAAATTATGGGAAAAAAGGCCTTATGCCGATATTTCACAATTAAAAGGGTTGCTCTTCAAGATAGCCGGTGATATTTTCGTTAGTCATTACAGAAAACAATCAACAGAACTCCGGTTCAGGGCCCAAATGGAAAACGGTTTTGAAAGACTGACCCCCGAGGAAAAACTCTATTTCTCCGAGCTTCTCGAAAAGTATGAAAGAGCCCTTGCCAAAATGCCCGAACACCAACGGGTGGTCTTTTTGATGAACCGAAGGGATCATATGAAATATAAGGAAATAGCCGAAATTATTGGAATAGGTGTGAAAGCAGTGGAAAAACGAATGTCACTCGCGCTTCGATTATTAAAAAAGGAAATTTTAAACGAAAGTGAAACAAAATAACAACATAAAAGAAAACCAAAAATTGCTGGACGATCTGGAAAAGCTCAATGGCTTGGTAGAACCTCCTTTTAAGCAGAGTAAGGAAGAAATTTGGGGGGATTTAGCGTCTGCGTTGAAAGCCGGGGAAAAGACAATAGCGGTTTATCCTTACCGTCGTTACCTATGGTGGGCTGCTGCCGTTGTGGCGTTGTTGATAGGGCTGACGGTGGTTTTTAGGTTTTATCCCCTCACCGTGCGGGCTCCGCAAGAGGAGGTGGCTCACCTGACATTGCCCGATGGTTCCTCTGTCGTTCTGAACAAAGGCTCCGTATTGACCTATTATCCGCTGTGGTGGAAGGTTTCAGCGCGGGTAACCCTTACCGGGGAGGCTTTTTTCTCGGGAAAACATGCCAAAGGATTTTCCGTTCAATCTGTTTTAGGAACAGTGACCGTGCTCGGAACCCGTTTTGATGTGTATGCACGCCGTACAAAATATAGCGTCGTATGCTTTTCGGGAAAGGTGAAGGTGACTTCACTGACACGAAAGCGTATGATATTGACTTCCGGTGAAAAAGCAGAGGTGGGTCCCTCGGGGGAAATAACCTTTTCCAAAAACATCCCTTTGGAAAATTATGCCTGGACCCGTCAGCAGTTTGTTTTTACCGCCATGCCGCTCCATTCCGTTTTTCACGCATTGGAAAAATATTACCATGTGAAAATTATTTTACAAAAGCAGATTTCTTCGACCTATTCGGGTAATTTTTCTACTAAGATTCCGGTAGAACAAGCACTGAACATCGTGTGTAAGCCTTTTGGCCTTACCTTTGTAAAAACGGGAAACCGGATTTTTGTTGTTCAGTAACCTTTGGTCGGATGTTTAAAGGACAGCTTGTTGTTGTGGCTTTGCTTTTCTGTGCCGCTACCTTGGTCGGTCAAGAGAAACCGATAGTTATTTCTGCCGATGAAACACCCCTCAACCAGGTGCTTTTGCATTTGCGTGACCATTACGGAATGGGTTTTTCTTTTGATGATAACTTGCTTTCGCATTATAAAGTACAACTGCACAAAGCATTCGCAACACCCGATGCCGCTCTTCGGGAACTGTTACGGCCCTTCCCATTGACCTTTACCAAACAAAATCAAACGTACATTATCTGGGAAAAGAAGCCGAAGACCGTTAAAGGAAATGGTAAATTTTATCTGACCGGTTATATCATTGATGGAAAAACCGGTGAGCCGTTGGCTTTTTCGCATGTTTTGAGTAATGAAAAAAATACGGCTTCGGATGTAAAAGGGTATTTCAGTGAGCAGGTAAACCTCGACAGTACCTATCGTGTCACCGTTTCCCATTTGGGATATTATCTCCTCGACACCCTGCTTGTTCCCGGAAAATTGTATTATTTAAGATTATCTCCTTCTGCACTGCCTTTGCAGGAAGTAAACATTACCGGCCGGAAAATTGAATTTTCTTCGCAGGTGGGCAGAGCACCGGGAATTTTGCGGCTCAACAGTAAAATTGCCACCCATTTGCCGGGTTACGGTGACAACTCGATCTTCAATCTGCTGCGGTTGCAACCGGGAATTCTTGCCTCCGGAGAACAAACCAACAGCCTGATGATTTGGGGGAGTTATGCCGGTCAAAGTAAAGTGCTTTTCGATGGATTTACCGTTTATAATCTGCGTAATTTCAACGATAATATCAGTGCTTTCAATCCTTTCATGGCCAAAGACATCGAAATAATGAAAGGAGGCTATGATGCCCGTTTTGGCGACCGGGTAGGTGGTATTGTAAATATTTCGGGCATAACGGGCAATACCCGGAAATTTTCTTTTCTGTTTAACATTAACAACATGACGCTTAATGCGATGATGAACATACCCGTTTCCAAACGTTCATCTTTTGTGGTGGCTTTCCGGCACACTTATTTTAACCTCTACAATCCGGCTGACTATACTGTTCGCCGGAACGACAGTACCCAACGGCCTGCAAGCATTAGTATTCACGTGGTTCCCGATTATGTATTTCGTGATATGAACATAAAATATTCGGGCCGGGCCGGAAAAAACGACCGTTATTACTTTAGCCTTTACGGCAGCAACGATATTTTTCGTTATAACGTAAACCAACCGGTACAATTCCGCCAAATTATGAAAAATACCGCGGAAGAAAATACCCAAACTGGCGGGGCTTTCTTTTACGGCAAAAACTGGAAAAAAGGGGCTTCAACCAACTTTACGGCCTCCTTTTCTTTCCTCGAAAAAGAGTATGACAACGATTACCGGATAAAGAAAAATTGGAATGGACGGGTGGATACTTTAAACAAAACCCGGTCAAAAAACCGCCTTGGCGAGATCTCTTTGAAAGTGGAGAACCGTCTGCCGGTTGCCATGCACCATACTTTTGAGCTGGGTGGGGGATTGACATCCAACCAGAGTTCCCTCAGGGTGGATACTTTTGATGTGCGGCAATCGGATATGAATGCTGTATCCACAAGACTCTATGTTTATTTTCAGGACCTTATTTCTGCCGGCAAAATTTTTTCCTTTAAGGTAGGCGGAAGGGTAACGTATGCCATCACGTTGGGGAAGGTTTACCCTGAACCCCGCCTTTCGGCTGTTTACCATCCCGCCGGTCCCTGGAGTTTTTCGCTGGCCTGGGGAATATACAACCAGTTTATATCGCTGACTTCTACGGTGGATCATCAGGGCAACTACCATTATCTTTGGGCTGTTTCCGATCAGGTGAATATTCCGGTGCTGCAATCCATGCACCAGGTGGCCGCTATTCGCTTTTTCCGGAAAGGTTATCTTGTCAGTCTGGAAGCTTATTATAAAACGGTGCAGGGATTGAGCCGTTATTTCCGTTTCCGGGATATTGTTGCCCCTGCTGTTTATCACGGCAAAGGGCGAAGTTATGGGGTAGATTTTCTTTTAAAGAAAAACTTCAAAGGAAGTTCTTTTTGGCTTGCCTATTCACTCAGCCGTACGGAAGAGCATTTTGATTATTTCCCCAAACGGTGGACCGGTTTCCGCAGGGCACCACAAGACCAAAGGCATGAGGTAAAAGCCGGGGCCATGGTCGATCTGCACCCTTTTTATATTTCTGCCAATTATGTGTATGGTTCCGGCTTCCCTGTTTCATACAACGGAAACCGGAAAATCGAAAAAGATTATCCCTACAGCAGGCTCGATGTAGCTGCTGCCTGGCGTTTTTTAAACCGGAAGCTGAAAGGTGAAATCGGACTGTCGGTTTTGAATGTTTTGAATACGCAAAATATTAAGTTTTCGAATTTTGAGCGGATTCCACTCAACCAAACCAGTTCCATAAATCTTTATGCCGAGGCCATTCCCCTGACGCCTGCAATATACCTGAAACTCAGTTTTTGACCCGTTCCCAAAGGCGTGTTAAAAGGGCGGTAACCAAAAGCAGCATAACAAAACTCACAGCCAATCCAAGGTAATCTTCGCTTTTCTGATAAAAAATACCGAGGTTGCCGGCCAATATCATAAAAATAACATAGAAAGCTGTTACGTTCTTTCCCATAAATTCCAGAAAACCGGTAATTTTATTGTCTACCCGTTCAATAATGGCACGGGCACTTAAAAGCCACCAAAAAAGATAGTTCACACAAAAAAGAAAGAAGAGAATCCCGTGATGATAAAATAAGGTATGATTGACGGAAACACTATATCCGAAAGGCAGGCTTAGCAGCAGCAGCAATCCCGACAGGGAACCGAGAACGATCTTTACCGTTTTGCTGTGCTTAAACTGATCGGCTACAAAAAATTTTTTGAACAAATAAAAAGTATATCCTGCCAATACATAGGCAAACCAGGGGATAAACGGAAACTGTGCCTGGGGGTATTTTCCGTAAAAGAAAGGAATTACAATGGAATGGGGATGAAATTTTTCTACCGGAGGGATGATATACTGCAACAGCAAAAACACCACAATCAACCCCAGGTAAGCCAATACATGTCCTCGCAGTATCTTTATCACCACGGCTATGGCGATAAGGCTGATTCCTGCCAAAATCAAAATGTCGGTACCAAACACCAGGTGCCAGATATCCGTATTGTTTTTACCTGAAAAAATCTCAAACAAAAGAAAAGCATTACGGGCGGCATTGAGTAGAACACCCAGTATGATGAGCTTGATACCGCGTAATATCTCATAGCCGAAACCATGGTGTTGATGGGCTACGTAATAGCCCATGATGGCGAGAAACATGGGGGCTACGGGAGGGCCGCCGGCAAAAAGGGATATTTTCCCCAAAAGTCCATGCAAAATGGAGGGCTGTGCAAAATATTCCACCAAAACAAGCTGTACCATGGCAACCAAAGCCACCCCTTTTAAAAAATCCGCTGTCCGGCTTCTCGTTTTTTCCATTCGGTTTTATTTTTAACAAAAATAGGGATTCCCGTATTGAAAACGGGATGCCTCTGAAATTATTTTTTTTGTTTGGGCAGCAGAACCAATGTTTTGGGTTTTTTGATTTCTCTCATCAATGTGATTTGCGGGCGATATTTTCCGTGGACAAACAGCTTGGCCTGATCAGCATAATGCGGGCTGAACACATTTCCCGATTGCCCTGTAGGAATCACCGAAAGCGCATGATCCACATCCGAGAAATCAA
>CAYYRE010000020.1:0-26112 GCA_964473895.1 uncultured Lentimicrobiaceae bacterium
TTACCTACGATGATTATAAAAAATGCGTCCCCATCGCGAGGAGGTACGACGAAGCCTGTCTGACTGCACATAGCCAGGCAGGCGATCTCCTGACTTGAGACGATCAGCTTAGACATTTTTTTATCCTTAGCACCTTAAAATAAAATTTAGCCATTTTTTTTTGAAAACAGGATAGGAATAAAAAAATTAGCTTACTTTTGCACTTTAAAACGTTTTTAGTCATATTGACAGTCAAAAAGAAATATCCAACAACATAAAAAGACAAATTAGCACACAAATGGCAAAAATGTCAGCCCGGGAAGAGAATTTCCCAGTTGGTTTCAAAATTGTAAAGGAGGAGGAAAAAGAAAAAAATTTTAAAACAAACCGACTATTAAACGGTTTTAGTATTAATACAATAATCATTAACATTTAAACAAAAATTTAAAAAGATGAAAAAAATTCAAGCAAGCATCATCGCACTGGCCTTTCTTTTGGTATTTGCCATGCCGGCCTCAGCACAAAAGTTCCATTACGGCATTAAAGCCGGAATCAATGGTGCCGTACAATCGGGCATTGCCGAGTACTACGACAACACCAACATTCGTTACGGTCTCACCGCCGGTTTGATAGGCAACTATCACTTTAACGACAACATGATGTTGCAGGCCGAGTTAAATTACGACCAAAAAGGCAGCCACTCGTCCAACGTCGACACCCATTTCGATTACATCAGCGTGCCTGTTTTATTTGATTACTCATTTGGAAAGACATACCACACCAAGCTGAGTGTTCACCTGAATGCCGGCCCATACGTTGCTTTTCTGGCCAATGCCAAGAAAATCGAAACCATTGATGGTGTGGAGCACACCACAGACCTCATGGATGCCTCCCACAAAGCGGAATTCGGTGCACTTATGGGCGTAGGTTTCCGGCAGCCGGTGGGAAAACATTTTCTTTTTTGGGATGTCCGTTTAACTTTGGGACTGACCCATTTCGACATCAAAGACACCAGTACCAACAACAAAATGATCAGTATCACCATGGGATACGAGTTGTAAGGAGATATTGAACCGCACACCAATTTATCAAAAAACCCCGGGAAACCGGGGTTTTTTGATTTACCTGAAGCCCCCTTTGGCGTAAGGGGCAATATCCTGGGAGGCAAAATCTTTGTCAAGAAACTTAAAATAACCTGCCATGGCAATCATGGCGGCATTGTCGGTCGTAAACTGAAACGGTGGAATAAAAACTTTCCAATGTTCTTTCTTTGCCATTTCGGTTAACTTTTGCCGCAAACCCGAATTGGCGGAAACACCGCCTGCAATGGCCACCTCGTTAATACCGGTCTCCCTCACGGCCCGGCGCAATTTACTGAGCAATACACGAATGATGGTATCTTGAATGGAAGCCGCCAAATCAGCTTTATTTTTTTCAATAAAATTTTCATCTTCCTTCAGCCGGTCACGCAAAAAATAAAGAAACGAGGTTTTTAACCCGCTGAAACTGTAGTTAAGCCCCTGAATTTTAGGTTCCGGAAAAGGAAAAGCGCGGGGGTTCCCCTGAGCTGCCAGCTTGTCGATCCAAGGGCCTCCGGGATAGGGCAATCCCATAATTTTAGCTGCTTTGTCAAATGCTTCGCCTGCAGCATCATCTATGGTCTTTCCGAGAATTTCCATTTTCGAAGGAGCATCGACCCGTACAATTTGTGTGTGGCCTCCGGAGACCGTCAGGCACAAAAACGGAAAGCCGGGGCTTTTATGTCCGGGGCCCGTCTCTACAAAATGGGCTAAAATATGGGCTTTCAAATGGTTGACTTCCATAATGGGAATATCGAGTCCCATGGCAAAAGCCTTGGCAAAAGAGGTTCCCACAAGCAAGGAACCTAACAATCCGGGGCCCCGGGTAAAAGCGATACCATCCAACTGATTTTTCCCTATTTTTGCCTTTTGCAAGGCCACCTCCACAACAGGAATAATGTTTTGCTGGTGCGCTCTTGAGGCAAGTTCGGGGACTACACCGCCGTAACTTTTGTGAATGTCCTGATTGGCAATGACATTCGACAAAATTTGCCGGTCTTTCAACACCGCAGCGGAAGTGTCGTCACACGAAGACTCAATACCTAAAATATAAATACTCATTTGAAAGAAAAAAAACAGGGCAAAAGTAGGAAAAAAAGGGGTCTGCGCATTTTACTTTATGCGATGGCGACATTTTTGTCATTGCTGATCCTGTTGGCGATTGTTTTGAAACAGCCTGCCGTGCAATCCTATGCCGCCCGCAAAATGTCGGACTGGATAAGCAAAAAAACCGGCGACCGTTTAAAAATAGGCAGTGTGGCACTCGATTTTTTTAGCGGAATACGGATTACCGGCCTGGATTTACGCGATACCACCGGACAAATTATGCTGCATACCGGCATTTTGAAGGCTTCCCCGGCCTTTTTTAAGCTGTTTTCCGGAAAATTTTTCATCCGTTCCGTAAAGATAGACACGGCAGACTTCCGGCTCATTGTGCACAAACATGCTGACAACTACTCCTTTATCCGCTTTATCAACAAACTCTCCTCTCCTGACACCACTGCTTCGGGAGGCGTTTTCAAACTTTCGATTAAAAAGATAGATATTTCCCACCTTCATTTTCAACTAAAAAATGAAAACGAACAACCGGGCGGCGCCCCTCCAAACACCATGCATTATAACGATATGGAAGCATCCGATGGCATTTTGCTGGCGCATGATTTCCAGCTCATCAACGACTCCATTTCTTTTGTCTTGGACCGCTTGTCGGCCCGGGAGAAATCAGGCCTTTTGTTAAAAGACATGCGCAGCCGGGTGATTATCAGCGGGAAACTCTTGTCGTTTCAACACACCAAAATGATCACCAATCATTCACATCTTGATTTCGATTACCGCATGATAACCCACAGCTGGGCAGATTACGGACATTACATTGACTCGGTGAAGATGGAAGCTACCTTCAGGCCTTCGCTTTTAGACATGAGCGACATCGGCTATTTTGCCGATGTTATGTTTCGCATGAAAGACAACATCAGCATAGACAGTGGAAGGATCAACGGCCCGTTGAGCCGTTTGGAGGGGAAAGGCCTCCGTATTGCCTACGGAAAATCCACCCGGTTCAATGGCGATATAAAAATGAACGGACTTCCCGACTTTTATTCGACACAAATCCGGGCAAATATCCACCGTTTCCATACTTCGGTGCGCGATGTAAAAGCCTTTGTGATTCCCGAAAAAGATCCGAATATTCCGGTTCCCGAAACCATAAAACCCGGTGAAAATTTTTCCGTTTCGGGAACTTTTGACGGTTCGTTTTATCATTTTCTCACCGATCTGAAAATGAACACCTCCGGTGGGGGCACCATGAAACTAATGCTCCGTTTGCAGGCGGATACGGCAAAAATCCAAAAGTTAAAAATAGAGGCCCAAGGACACCGTTTCCCCCTGAACAACTTTACCGGAAGCCCGTTGCTGGGGAATGCAGATTTTAATGTATCCATGCATTATAAGGACTCGCTGGAACATCCAACAGCCCGTATATCGGTCACCATCCCTGCCTTTCAACTGAATGGTTACACATGCCGCAACCTGCACTATCAGGGGAGTTATGCCAACGACACGCTGCTCAGCCGGTTAAAAACCGATGACCCTCATCTAAAGCTTTCCGCTGAAGGTTTTACCGTATTTCAAAAGCAACCCCGTTTTCATTACAACGTTGACATTCACCGTGCCGACTTCAAAGCTTTCCGTATTTGGGAGCAGAAAGATTTTCACCTGACCAGCCGGGCAATCCTCGATTTTTCCGGTTGGCAACCCGATTCCCTTACCGGTACTTTAACCATGAAAAAAACCGTTCTTGGGTTTGGCAACGACCGTTATCCCATTCATTCGATCCTGTTTGAGAAAAAACATACCCCAAAGAAGGGGGAATCCATGCTTTTGCACTCCGACCTGCTCGATGCCCAGGTCAATGGATATTACACGTTTTCCGCATTAAGCAAGGGACTCTCCGGTCTCCCTGCCTATTATTTCCCTTCTTTTAAAAAGGCGAAATCAAGTCAAATTACGGGCAACGACACCATCCGGTTCACCTTGCTGCTCAAAAAACCCGAATTTATCGGAGAGCATTTCATTTACGGGTTAAACATTAGTCCCGGCACCAGGCTTTCAGCTTCTTTAGGTCTTAAAAACAACACATTATTTTTGGATGGTTTTGCAAGAAAACTTGTTTACGAAGGCATTGAGGCACGCGACAACCAACTGAGCATCAAAACAAAAGACCATTTTCTTCAAGTCAATTATGACATAGCCCATTTGATTTTGCGCGACAGCACCTCCACTGACAAAACTGTTTTCGGGCTGGACAGTCTCCGGATGAAGACCGCCATGGGAAAAGACAGCCTTCGGTTTGGTATTTTTTGGCACAATAACGATACCACCTGGCGCAACAAAGGCATTTTGGAGGGATATTATGCCCAACAAAAAGAAAACAAAAAGTTTCATATCAGCCGTTCGGATATTTATGTCAATGATACATTGTGGAAAATTGACCCTCAAAATGAGATCATTTACCAAAATAACACCTGGCAGTTCCATCACCTGAAAATTCACGGCGGCCTTTCGCAATTTGCCCTTGAGGGCAGATTGCCGGAAAACAACGGGGATTCATTGTCGGTCATGTTTCATTCGTGGAATCTTTCCAATCTGGATTTGTTATGGGAGATGCTGGGCTTTGATATTGACGGTATTATGAACGGCAACATACTGGTGGCCCGGAGGAATGGGCGCAATGCACGGATGGCCGACCTCTCGGTGAAGCATTTTGCACTCAACCACACCTATCTTGGCAATGCCCGAATATTGAGCACCTGGAACAACACTGACAATTCCGCTTTTATTAAAGCCCAGGTTGTCCGTTCCGGAAATGCCGGAAGGGCAAAAATTATAGGGCTTTCGGGCTTTTACTTCCCCTATCGTGATACGGCCAGTCTCGATTTGTCCATGGATTTTAAACGATTGAAACTACAAGCCATTAACCCATTTTTTAATGATTATGTATCCCACCTTGAAGGACAGGCCAGCGGCGAGATGACGTTGAAAGGAAGTGTGAAAAATCCAAGTCTCGAAGGCTTCGTGGACATTCACCGTGCCAGTTTGGTGGTCAATTACCTGAATACCAAATATTCTTTTCACCAAAGAATCACTTTCGACAAAAACAAAATAAATTTCGGAAAATTTATTCTTTACGACACCTTGGGCAACCAAGCCGTTCTGCAAGGAGAAATATTCCACCATTATTTCCGGAACATGCGGTTGAATTTTGACATCAATACCCGTAAGCTGCTCTTTTTCAATACTACACGGCACATGAACAACGTTTACTACGGCACCGCCATTGCTTCGGGAGATGTAAAGATTACGGGTCCGGTAAACGACATTAAAATGCGTATCGATGCCAAAACCCAAAGCGGCACTTCCGTTGTCATCCCCCTGGATTATTCCACCGAAGTGGCCGACAAAGACTACATTGTTTTTGTACCGCCGCCTGTTGACAGCAGCCGGATAAAGCCGGAAGAAACCGTTTTGAAAATTCCGGAGCAGCAACCCTCGAAATTTGCCATTTCGTTGAACCTTGATGTCCGTCCCAGTGCCGACCTAAAAATTTATCTGCCTTCCAATATGGGCGATATCCTAACCAACGGAAGCGGATTATTAAACATGTTTGTTAATTCAGAAGGCGATATGAAGCTTTCGGGTGACTATGTGGTCAACAAAGGTGAATTTAATTTTTCACTGGGAAACCTTGTCCGCAAACACTTTGAACTGGTCAAAGGAGGCCGCATCTCATGGGCCGGCGACCCCTATCAGGCCACGGTTTACCTCAAAGGCCTTTACAAACTGAAAGCCAACCTGAGCAGTCTGGGCATTGTAATCGACTCGAGTGCCGACTACAAAAACCGCACGCAGGTCAATTGTTACATCATCATGCAACACGACCTTTTTAACCCGGACATCAAATTCCAGATTCATTTTCCGGAACTGGACCCCGACATGCAACGCATGGTTTATGCACAACTGGACACCACCAACGCGGCTGTTATGAACCAGCAAATGATTTCGCTGCTGGTGCTTGGCTCGTTTAGTTTCAGCAATGCGGCCAATATTTCATGGAATACCTCTTATTATACCATTCTATCGAACCAACTGAGCGGAATGTTATCAAAAATCAGCAAAGACTTTGATATCGGGGTGAACTATAAACCGGGGGATGCCCTTACCAAACAGGAATTTGATGTGGCACTTTCCACCCAGCTTTTTGATGACCGTTTGATCATAAACGGTAATTTCGGCATGACCTACGACAAAGAAAACCGTTCGGCCAACAACATTGTGGGCGATGTGGACATCAAGTATAAACTGACCAAAGACGGCCGGTGGATGCTAAAAGCCTACAACCATTCCAATATAAACTCGTGGTATTACTACAGTAATTACGACAAAATATCACCTTATACACAAGGCGTCGGCATCGTTTACCGGAAAGAATTTAACCGTCTGGCCGACCTCTTCAGAAAACGTAACCGGAAAATCAAAAAACGCAACCAAAAAAAGAAAAGCGTCAGTAAAAAATAAACCATGCGCAAAAACTTTGTGGTATATAAATCTTCTGCCGGCTCGGGAAAAACCACGACCCTTGTCAAGGAATACCTGAAACTTTCGCTGACAAATCCGGATAATTTCCGGCATATCCTGGCCATCACCTTTACCAACAAAGCAGCCAATGAAATGAAATCCAGGATTCTGGAAAGTTTACAGGAAATTATTTCAGGAAATATGACATCCGGAAAGCTGGAAGATATTATCCGGGGAACCGGCCTTTCGGCCGAAGATGCCGGCATGCGGGCACAACAACTGCTATACAAGATTATACACGCCTACGACGAATTTCCGGTCAGTACCATTGATGCTTTTGTCCATCAAATTGTACGTACGTTCTCCATCGACCTGAAACTTCCCCAAGGGTTTGAAGTGCTGGTCGATGAAGACGATATCGTCCCTTTTATTGTGGAAGACATCTATGACAAGTTGGGACATGACAAAGATTTTACGGAGATCTTGTTACAGTTTGTTCTTTCCCGTGTGGAAGACGAAAAAAGCTATGACCTGAACCGTTTGCTTTCGGAATTTGTAAGCAAACAGCTTTCGGAAACCGGAAGAGAGGAGGTCATTTCTTCGCAGAGGAATATCCCCGGATTTTTTATTGACAAAATCAGGAAATTCAGACAATCACTACAACAACACAAAACGAATATCCAGGAACTGGTTACCGAAAGTCTGCACTTGGTTGAAGCAGCGGGTGTATCGCCTTTCGATTTTAAAGGGGGGAAAAGGAGCAGTGTGGGCTCCTATCTGCTAAAACTCAAAAGTTGGCCTGCCAAGCCTTCCGAACTGTCGCCTAAAAGTGCTGTGCTTAAAGCCATTGAAGACGATGAGTGGTACGCCCTGAATCTGCCCCCGGAAAAGAAAACCGCCATTGATAACCTGGCTCCCGATTTAAAAAACAAGCTGATACAGTTAACAGAACACATCCGGTATTACATTCTTTTACGACTCATTTACAACAATCTTTACCAGGTTGCCCTGGGCAGTGTTATTCAGGAACTTTTTAAAGATTTTATCCTGCGCACACGGAAAGTCCATATTTCGGAATTCAACAAACGCATCCATCGTGAGATTACCAGCCAACCGGTCCCATACATTTACGAGCGGCTCGGGCGCCGGTATCACCACTTTCTGATCGATGAGTTTCAGGACACTTCGGTGTTACAATGGGAAAACCTGCTCCCACTCATTGAAGAATCGTTGGCCAATGGCTATTTCAACATGCTTGTGGGCGATGCCAAACAGGCCATTTACCGTTTCCGGCACGGTGAAGTCGAACTCTTCACCCATCTTCCCGGACTCTATGGTGTTGCCGAAACCCCGGAAAACAAGCAGCGGGAAAAAACCTTGCGGGAAAATTACCGGGAAGAACACCTTGCCATCAACTACCGTTCACGGAAAGAGATCGTCCGTTTTAACAATACATTTTTCCGGTTTGCCGGAGAAAACCTAAACAATGAGTTCCGGGAAATTTACCATGATGTGGAGCAACAACTCCCGGCACCTCCCAAAAACGGGGGCTACGTATCCGTGGATTTTATCCCTGCCGAAAATACGGAAGATTTCAGGCATCGGCGCTTAGATAAAATACTGGAAATCATCCGGCAACTCATCCGCCGCAACTACCCGCTAAAAGATATTTGTATTTTAACCCTCAGGAATGCCTCGGCGGCAGAAACGGCAGCCCATCTGTTACAGCACGAAATACCGGTCATTACTTCCGAATCGTTATTGCTTACCGCCTCACCGGCTGTCCGGCTCACAGTGGCCGTCATGAAATTACTCACCGACGGTGAAAACAAACTGTGGTTGGCCGAATTTCTTATGAATTTGCTGCAGCTTTTGCAAAAAGAAACACTTTTCCATTCGCTTTACGCCGAAGCAGCCGGCAGAAAAGATGCCGTCGCTTTTATCCTCGAAAAATTTCAACTGGCCTTGCCCGAACCGGAAATATTAACCACCCGCAGTGTATATGAAATAGCTACCGAAATCATCCGCCATTTGGTGAAAAATGAAAAACCGGATCCCTTTTTACTATTTTTCCTGGACTTTGTTTTCGAAAAAGAATCGCTTTATTTCGGATCACTTCCGGCATTTTTACAGTTATGGGAAGAGAAAAAAAACAAACAAAACATTGTCTTTCCTTATGGGATGGATGCCGTACAGATTATGACGGCACACAAAGCCAAAGGACTTAAATTCGGGGTGGTGATTGCCGATCTTTTTGAAATGAGCAACAAACTGACACAGCGGCAATATTGGGAACATATTGACATTCCCGAAACGGAAGGCCTTCCGGAAGTACTGTTGAACATTTCGAAAGAAGAACTGTCGTCGGTTAGACTTGGCCACGTTTACGACTACGAAAGGGCCAAAACCGATCTGGATTTTTTAAATAAGGTTTATGTGGCTTTTACACGCCCTGTGGATGGCCTTTTTATCATAGGGAGCCTGATAGGGAAAAAGTCAAAAGATGTCTTTTCAAAAAAACTCATTGATTTTTTGGATGATCAAGCGTTGTGGACAGAGGAGAAGATGCATTACGCGTGGGGTGATTTTCCGGATGTACCGGCAGGTTCGGGTGAACAGGAGCCCATTGTTTCGCTTTCGGCAAATTTTTCGGAGCCCTGGTACGCCTTTCTCGAAATCGCACCGGTAGAAGAGGCCTTCTGGGCATCGGCAGGTACGATAAATCCGCGGGTATACGGAAAAATACTTCATGCCATTCTGTCGAAGATTACTTATGCCGAAGAAGCCGAACAACAAGTGGAGGCATGGTATTTTTCCGGTTGGCTGGATGAAAAAGAAACCAGCAAAATTAAAACATTGGTACACAATACGGTAACCCATACGCAACTCTCCGCCTATTTTTCGCATGAGGCAGTCATCAAAACCGAAACCGAATTGTACGACCAGCGGAGCGGAACGTTTAAACGGCCCGACAGGGTGGTATTCAGGGATCATGTTCTGACCATTCTGGATTATAAAACCGGTACCCGGGACATCCACTCTGAAAATAAATACAGAAAACAGATTACGGAATATGGCGACTTATTCCAAAAACTGGGATTTGCTCAGATAGAAAAAAAACTGGTCTATATCAACGATGCCGGTATCGAAGTGGTGGAAGTGTAACTTTTTATATCAAAGAATCTTGTAAATTTGTGGCAAACAACCGGAACGGAACATGGCAAAACAAAAAAAAATCATCAATCGTGAAATTTCCTGGCTGCATTTTAACGGCAGGGTTTTGCAGGAAGCCATGGATCCGGACAATCCGCTTATTGAACGGCTGCGATTTCTCGGAATATTTTCCAACAACCGGGATGAGTTTTTCAGGGTACGCGTGGCCACACTGAAACGGCTCATGGAAATGGAAAAAAGCCGTTACCGTGACAAAGACATTGATTTTTCCCCACAAAGGGTGCTGAAACAGGTATTGCAACTTGTGGAACAGCAGGAAAAAAAATACAATGAAACTTTTCTTGAAATAAAAAACGAGCTGAGAAAAAACCAGGTCTTTTTTGTGGATGAAACAGAAATCACCGAAGCACAGGGTCGCTTTGTCCGGCAATTTTTTTCGGAACATTTGCGCCCTTTTCTGTTCCCCATCATGTTGAAAAGCCTGAAAAGCTCCGACTTTTTACGGGATAAATTCATTTACCTTGCCGTGGTTTTGCACGATTCCACCGGACGTCTGGAAGATGATTACGCCCTGATCATGGTACCGACCCACCGGTTTTCACGGTTTCTGCTTTTACCGGGCGAAGAAGACAGACAATACATCATGCTGTTGGACGATGTGATCCGGTTTGGACTGGAGGATGTTTTTAAACCTTTTGATTTCGACACCTTCAGTGCCTACACCATTAAATTTACCCGGGATGCCGAACTCGACATCGACAACGACTTTTCCAAAAGCTTTTATGAGTTAATGAGTGAAAGTCTGGAACAACGCAAACGGGGTCTTCCGGTACGGTTTGTTTATGACAAAGAGATTCCGCAGCCCTTGTTGAAAAAATTACTGAAAAAACTGGATATTTCGGGCGAAGACAGCCTTCGCGGAGGCGGACGTTACCATAATTTCAGGGATTTTATCGGTTTTCCTTCGTTGGGAAAAGCTCCGCTGGTATATCCCGAAATGAAACCGGTAGCCCACCCCCTTCTGAAAAACAGCACCAACATCCTGAAAGTGATCCGGCAACAGGATATCATGCTCCATTATCCTTATCAGTCTTTTCAATATTTGGTGGACCTTTTGCGTGAAGCATCCATCGACCCGAAAGTAAGGGCCATTAAAATGACCTTTTACCGGGCAGCACGCAATTCCAATGTCATCAACGCACTGATCAATGCAGCTCGCAACGGAAAAAAAGTAACCGTATTTTTGGAAATACAGGCCCGTTTTGATGAAAAAGCCAACATTTATTGGGCGGGACGTTTAAAAGAAGAAGGGGTAAAAATTATCAAAAACCTGCCGGGATATAAAGTACATGCCAAAATCATGCTCATCCGGCGAAAAGAAGAAGGCCAAAACATATACTATGCCCATATCAGCACAGGCAATTTCAATGAATCCACTGCCAAAGTTTATGCCGACAATGCGCTTTTTACTGCTAACCAGGAAATTGCCAAAGAGGTCAACATGCTCTTTCACCTGTTGGAGTCACCCTACACGCCACCGAAATTCAAACATTTCCTCGTGGCCCCCTATTACATGCGAAAGGATATTATCCGGCTGCTCAACGCGGAAATCAAAAATGCCAAAGCCGGCCGTGAGGCCTGGGTCATTATCAAACTCAACAGTTTGGTGGATAAAAGATTGGTAAGGAAACTCAGTCAGGCCTCTAACGCCGGGGTCAAAATAAAAATTTTATGCCGCGGCATTTGCGTCATGGTTCCGGGGATTCCCGGTTTTAGCGAAAACATTGAAATTACGGGTGTGGTAGATAAATTCCTGGAACATTCCAGGGTCATGGTCTTTGCCAACGGCGGCAAACCCCGGTATTATATTTCATCCGCCGATTTTATGATCCGTAATTTCGACCACCGTTTTGAGGTGGCGTGTCCGGTATACGACAAAAAAATACAGGATGAACTTATGTTTATGCTGAACATTCAAATGAAAGACAATGTAAAAGCACGGTATATCAACAGCGAGCCCATCAATTTGTACCGCCGGCCCGGTCCCGGGGATAAAAAAATCCGTTCACAATTTTTCCTATACGAACACTTTAAAGCACGGGCAGAAGAATAGAAGTTGTTTAAAGGTTACCTGAAAATATTTTTTATAATGTATTGTCAATCAGCAAATAAATACCTAATATTCCCCTTTTGGAAGAGCCTGTCCCGTCTTACCGGGAGGTGTAGGGGTAGGTATATAAAAAAGATATTTATTTGCTGATTGATCAAGTTCTTAGCAAATTTACGTTTTGTAAACTTCAAACAACTTTATAAAGAAAAACGCCTGCCGCCAAGGAAAAAAATAAAAATTAAAAAATTATTGGTCAGTTCCGATAATGTTGCTATTTTTGCACCCCAAATTCAAGAACAAATTTACTATGTATTTATCTGTAGAAAAGAAGAAAGAAATTTTCGCAAAGTACGGTAAGGATGATCGGGATACCGGATCGGCCGAAGGGCAGATCGCACTGTTTACCTACCGTATTCAACACTTAACCGAGCACCTGAAACGCAACAAAAAGGATGTGTTTACGCAACGGTCGCTCGTGAGAATGGTCGGTAAACGCAGGAAACTGCTGGATTATCTGAAAGAAAAAGATATCGAAAGATACCGTGCCATTATCAAAGAACTGGGGCTCAGGAAATAAACTGCCCTTCGCACAAAAAAAGGCAATTACACGATTGCCTTTTTTTGTGTTTATGGAAGCTGCAAAAACCACCGTTTCCCACCAGCCTGCCTGCCGGAAACAACGCCTCGTGGTTGACCCCATAACAGATTAACAACCAAAGTACTAAGCAGCAAAAAAGAATTATCGAACAAAATTAAAATATCGCAATAACATTATGTCAGTAAAAGCTATTACAAAATCATTCCAAATGGCAGATGGCACCACCATCTCCATTGAAACAGGCCGTCTGGCCAAACAAGCTGATGGTTCAGCTGTTGTCCGTATGGGGAACACCATGCTTCTCGCCACCGTCGTGGCCGCTCAGGAAGCCAAAGAAGATGTGGATTTTATGCCACTCTCGGTTGATTACAAAGAGAAATATGCCGCCACAGGGAAATTCCCCGGTGGCTTTTTTAAACGGGAAGGACGCCCTTCGGAATACGAAATCCTGATTTCCAGACTGGTGGACAGAGCACTCAGGCCGCTGTTCCCGGAAGATTTCCATGCAGAAACCCAGGTCATCATTCAATTGATTTCCGGAGGCGATGATGTGGCACCCGATGCTTTGGCAGCCCTCGCAGCCTCTTCGGCCCTGGCTGTTTCCGATATTCCGTTTAACGGCCCCATTTCGGAAGTAAGAGTCGCCCTGATCGATGGCGAATATGTCATCAATCCGAGCATCAGCAAAATGGAAGAAGCCGAACTGGAACTTATGGTAGCTGCCAGCGAAGAAAATATTATGATGGTGGAAGGCGAGTTGAAAGAGGTTTCGGAAAGCGTCATGCTGGAAGCCATTAAAGTAGCCCATGAAGCCATCAAAATACAATGCAAGGCTCAAAAAGAACTGGCAGCCATGGTAGAAAAATCGCAACCCAAAAGGGAATACTGCCATGAAACCAACGACGAAGAACTGAAAAAACAGGTCAAAGAAGCTACCTACCAGCAGTGCTATGAAATTGCTCTCCAGGGAAATCCCGATAAACATGCCCGTTCGGAAGCTTTTAAAGCCGTACGGGACGCATTTATCGAATCATTGCCCGAAGAGGAAAGGGAAGAAAAGGCCCTGATGGTAAAACGTTATTTTCATGATGTGGAAAAAGAAGCCGTCCGTGAAGCCATTCTCACCGAAAAAATACGTCTTGACGGTCGTCAATTAAATGAAATCAGGCCCATTTGGTGCGAAGTCGATTATTTGCCTTCGGCACATGGTTCTGCCATTTTCACCCGGGGGGAAACACAGGCTTTGGTTTCGTGTACCCTTGGAAACAAAATGGATGAACAAACCATTGATGGTGCTGTCTTTGAAGGAAGTTCCAAATTTATTTTGCACTATAATTTCCCCGGTTTTTCCACCGGTGAAGTGAGACGATTCGGTAGCCCCGGACGCCGTGAAATCGGTCATGGCAACCTGGCCATGCGGGCATTGAAACATGTGCTTCCCGAAGGAGATGAAAACCCGTACACCATTCGTATCGTATCCGACATTCTGGAATCCAACGGCTCTTCGTCCATGGCAACGGTATGTGGCGGAACGCTTGCCCTTATGGATGCCGGGGTAAAGATCAGCAAACCGGTGGCCGGTATTGCCATGGGACTGATTACCGATACAAAAACCGACCGTTACGCTGTTTTATCCGACATCCTTGGAGATGAAGACCACTTGGGCGATATGGATTTTAAGGTAACCGGTACCAAAGACGGGATTACCGCCTGCCAGATGGACATCAAAGTAGATGGTCTTTCGTATGCCGTATTGGAAGAAGCATTGGAACAAGCCCGTCAGGGGCGGCTCCATATTCTCGGTGAAATGGCCAAAACCATTACCGAGCCCCGTGCCGATTACAAAGACAATGTTCCGCGTATCGAACGTATGATGATTGCCAAAGAATTTATCGGCGCCGTGATTGGACCCGGCGGTAAAGTCATCCAAGAGATGCAACGCGAAACCAATACCACCATTGTGATTGAAGAGGTGGGAAATTACGGGGTCATTGATATTGTTTCGCCCGACAAGGCTTCCATTGAAGCAGCCAAAAGCCGTATCCGAGGCATCGTAGCGGTTCCCGAAGTGGGTGAAGTTTACGAAGGAACCGTCAAAAGCATTGTACCTTTCGGTGCTTTTATTGAGATTCTTCCCGGAAAAGAAGGTTTACTTCATATTTCGGAAATCGACTGGAGACGGATTGAAAAAGTGGAGAGTGTTTTACACGAAGGAGATAAAGTGAAAGTAAAACTGATCGGTATTGATGAGCGCAACGGCAAAATGAAGCTGTCGCGTAAAGCACTGATCAAACGTCCGGTAAGAAAATAGTTTGCCGAATCGAAACTTTTCAGTTTTATTATCGTAGTGAATAAACCATAAACAAAAGGAAAAAAGCATGAGGCAGCTGAAAATCACCAAACAGGTAACCAATCGCGAAACCGCATCCTTAGACAAATATTTACAGGAGATCGGAAAAGTGGATTTGATTACCGCCGAACAGGAAGTCGAACTGGCCAGAAGGATTAAACAGGGTGATAAAAAAGCGTTGGAAGAGTTAACCAAAGCCAACCTGCGTTTTGTGGTTTCCGTGTCAAAACAGTACCAAAACCAGGGGTTAAGTCTTCCCGACCTGATCAACGAAGGAAATCTGGGATTGATTAAGGCCGCACAGCGTTTTGATGAAACACGGGGATTTAAATTTATTTCCTATGCCGTGTGGTGGATCCGGCAATCTATTTTACAGGCGCTTGCCGAACAATCGCGTATTGTAAGGCTTCCGTTAAACAAAATCGGGTCTATCAACAAAATTAACAAAGCCACGGCAAAACTGGAACAGGAATTTGAGCGTGAGCCCGATTACAAGGAGATTGCCAGCATGCTGGACATGACCGAGAACGAGGTAAAAGAGTCCAAAAGAAATGCCGGCAGGCATGTTTCCATGGATGCGCCCCTCATTCAGGATGAAGACAATACCATGTATGATGTCCTGAAAAGCGAGGAATCGGTGACTCCTGAAACCGGCTTGCTTTACGAATCGTTGCGTAAAGAGATTGACCGGGCTATTTCGACCCTCACCCAAAGGGAAGCGGATGTCATCCGGCTCTATTTCGGACTCAACGGCGGACATCCCATGACGCTGGAAGAAATCGGGGAAAAATTCGACCTGACCCGTGAACGTGTACGGCAAATAAAGGAAAAAGCCATTCGGCGGTTAAAACAAACCTCACGGAGCAAAATCCTGAAATCCTATTTGTAACTTTACCGTTAACCAATTAAAAAGCGCCTCTTTCGGGCGCTTTTTTTATGGGCGGGCTTCAACCAAAAAACTCCGGATTAAAATTCAGTAAATAAACTTTTTGTGTAGCACGGGTAAAAGCGGTATACAGCCAACGCAAATACTCCATATTCATCATATCATCGTTCAAATAGCCTTGCTCCACAAAAATTTCAGGCCATTGTCCCCCTTGTGTTTTATGGCAGGTAATGGCATAAGCATATTTTACATGCAATGCATTGTAATAGGGATCTTTTTTAATGGCTGCAAGCCTTTTGGTACGCTGAGGAATGGACATGTAATCCAGCGAAACTTCATCATACAACCGGCGTTGTTCTTCTGCCGGAATATCCGCCCCATCGGCAAAAAGGGTATCAAGCAATAATTTAACGGTAAACTCTTTTGCATCGGGATAATCCGTAAGGCGTATTTCGGCCTCCGCAAAACGGAAACCATAGAGTTCTTCCATGCGGTTGACCCTGACAACCTGTAGCATATCCCCATTGGCAATGAACCCCGGTTCCATACCTGCAGGGAGCCAAAAATAATTGTTTTTCACCACCATGATTTTATCTCCCGCTTCCAGTTCCGATTCTCTAAACTGTATGCGGTTCCGTATCTGGCCATTGTACAGGTTGGCACTTTTGTTGGTCCGGGTAATGACTATGCTCCGGTTATCGTCACCCTCCGAAAAAGCCGACTGCATCAGCTCTTCGAGCCGGTAACTTTCTTCAACGACCTGCACATCTCCCTGAAAATTTTCCCTAAGGAAAAAAGGAGGCGTGCTATCTTCCGTTTCAATTTTCTGTCGCAAATAAGAAGCCGACCGCAAAATTCCCGAATCAAGGGCCTGACGCATCACCTCACGCATTTCAAAGGCAAAAGCGGTCAGGTCAAAAGCATGCCGCAAATAGTCGACATCCAAGGCCGGGCTGATGGCAAGGCCCACCGGTGGCAACTGTGCCGTATCACCCACCAGCAACAGTTTATTGCCCGGTTGGGAAAAAACAAACTGCATCAAATCCTCAAGCAGGCTGCCGGAAGAGGCCACCATTCCTTTATCCACCACATAGTCACTGATCATGGAGGCTTCATCCACAATAAAAACCGTATTTTGCAGTGTATTGGGCGATAACACCAATTTGGTCAATCCATCTTTCCGGGCAACGGACCTGTATATTCTACGGTGTATGGTAAAGGCCGGAAAGCCGGTATAACGTGACAACACCTTTGCCGCACGACCGGTTGGTGCCATAAGCACAAAACGCCGGTTTGTCTGGTGCAAATGATTGACAAAAGCGCTCACCAAAGAAGTTTTCCCGGTGCCGGCATAACCTTTGAGCAGATACATGGGATGGAATTTCCGGCTGATACCGAAAGCAGCAAGATGGTGAATGGCGGTTTTTTGGTCTCCGGTAGGCGGGTATTGGAAATGGCGAAGCATCCCTTTTATTTCCTTGTCAACAGTCATCGTCATACAGATTAAAAAGGATATCCTATTCCGAAATTCACCACCACATCCTGCCATTGCAGTTTATCTAAACGCCAGCGTTCTCCAATGGGATATGAGGGATCCTGTAAAGGAACGGCAAAGTCCAATCTGAAAATAAAAAAGGAGAAATCGAACCGGAGGCCCAGACCGGCATCCACAGCTATATCTTTACCAAGAGTATTCCATGCAAAAGCGCCCCCCGGAAAAGTAGAAACCGGTTTCAAATTCCAAATGTTTCCGGCATCTACAAAGAAAGCCCCTTTAAAAAAGTCAATAATGGGAAAACGGTATTCGGCATTGGTTTCAAGCTGCATATCTCCTACCCTTTCATAGTCGCCTGTACCGGTATATGACCCCGGCCCAAGGGTACGAAACCGCCAGGCACGCATACCATTGGCCCCCCCGGCAAAAAACCCTTTTTCAAAAGGAATAACCGATGAGTTGAGGTAGGGAATGGCCATTCCTATAAGCCCCCTGAATACCAGCGCTTTGCCTTGGTTGTCAAATTGAATGTAATGCCTGTAATCAATGTTGAACCTGAAATACTGAGAATAAGGCACACCAAAAAAAGTGTAATTTCCCAAAGAATCCGCTTTCCCTCCAAAGGCACTGTTGATCCCGCGCAGGAGGTTACCGGAGGTTTCCATATCCAACCGGACATAATTAAAATTCCCCGGATGGTGCAGTTGTTGGTTGTTAAAAATAATGCTATACCTCAAGCCGGCAATCATATGGTCGGAATACTGCTCCTTGAGTTGTTGGTTGGTTTCTTTATCCAATATATCCTGAAACTCGGGCGTAGGATTTACTTTCACAAAGTTCAGATTAACCGGTGTCAGCACATGTTTTAAAAATTCCCCTTGTTTCCATGAATAGCTGAATTCCACATTACTCATGTTTTGAGAATAATAGGGCCGTACTTTATAACTGTATCCCAAACCGATGCGGGTTTCGGCCATGCCGTTTACCCGGTATTTCCGGAAGGGGAACAAAGCCATGGGGAAAATCACCGAGGCATCCACACCGGCTTCAAAAGTATTGAACAAGCCGTTTTTGCTGGCGGCTGTAATGGATGAGTCGGCCGGAAGCCGGGCAATATGCTGCGCTTCGAAACCACCAATGAAACGCAGGTTAAAAACTTCGGCGCGACGAAAAATATTTTTATTGGAGAATGAAACAATACCGTTCACCCCAAGATCACCACTGGAATTGGTCCCCACCGTTTCAAACGAAATAGTGTTTAGTTTACCTGTCTGCATTTGGATACGGGCACGGAGCCATCCCCTGCTACCGGTATCGGCAGCAGGTTTTACCAAAGGTTCAAAGTTGATATTGGTTGTTTTCAATATTTTGTAATTAAACAAATTCCGGTAGGTGGTTTTCACCATCTTATCCGAATAGGGAACCCCTGGTTTCAGGTCAATGGCATTGTCAAAAGTGACCAAAGCAAATCGTTGGGGTTGCCGGCAATAAAAATGATAATGATAAACGGCCGTATCTTTCCTGAATTTTATCACATGGTCAAACCGCACATAATGAGAAGCCCCCAACGGATCATAGTTGGGGATAACATCAACGGTATCAATAAAATAACGGATATGAGGAAACGGCACTGTTTTACCGGGATTACTGATCAAAGGCATTTCGCGGGGAAGGATGCGCACACGGACACTCGCCACATGATGTTGGAAATTGGTATCCACCACAAACTGAATATAATTTCGGTTAAAATAATAATACCCGTCATTTCGTAACAAAGCCGTAATCCGGTCACGTTCGTCATCCATGGTGTAGGCATTATAGACATCCCCGACTTTCAACATGGAGGCAGCCGTTTGTCCTTTTAAAAAGGGAAGCAAGGTGGTATCCTGAACATCAAACCGGACAGTATCGTACCGGTATGGTTTCGATGGAAAGACCTTGTAAACCACATCGGCCCATTTTTTCTTTTTATTGAACCGGATTTCATAGGAAACCTTTGAGTGGAAGAAACCGATATCGGCCAGGTATTTTTGCATGTTCCGTGCATTACGCACCACATCTTCCTGATAAAAATATACCGGTTTTTCACCAAATTTTTTATCCCGCCATGCACTGAATTTACTGTGCTTTTTTTGGTTCTGATAATAATTCCAAAGCTTAGCCCTCCAAAACAGAAATTTTTTATTGTGCTTTGGCTGAATATAAGGTTTCAGTTTTCCCGTGTTTATCTCGGGATAAGATTTATTCTCAAGAACAATCTTACTCTTGTTCACCAAGTACTTTCCTTGCGGTACAAATTTCTTTACCGAACAGGAATACATTCCTGCCATTAAGAATAGAAAAATAAAAATAATCCTTGCTCTCAGATGTTTCAATTTCTCAGGAGTTACGACACAAATCTAAGAAAAGTTAACTTTTGTACAACAACAAACTGTAAGGACGGTACAAAAAGCACATAACAAAAAAAGGATCATCCCATTTTGGATCATCCTTTAATTTAAAGTGGGAACTACTGGATTCGAACCAGTGACCCCCTGCTTGTAAGGCAGGTGCTCTGAACCAACTGAGCTAAGCTCCCTTTTCAGAATTGAGGGTGCAAATATACACTGATATTCCAAATGCCCAAATACTTTTTTAAGATTTATTTGTTTGCTCCAATTTTATCTACCCCTTCGTTTTAAGTTTATGAAGCAATACTTACTATACCAACCTGATAAATCATTTAGAATCCAATTTGTAAACACGACAGGGAATACCATCCTGTTATTTGTTTTAACACCGGATGTTTCCTCAACAGAAAAACCAGTCCTTTAAAAATACCTGCAATAACAAACGCAATTAAAAGGATTTATGCATCTTTGTAAATATTTTTGATTATCAAGAAGCAAAAACTTTTCATTATGCGACCAAACTTTCGTCTCATTTCATTACTAATCCTTCTCATCATATCAGTTATTGACCTACAAGCACAGCAGAAGATTATGCTTCCGGCTGATTTTTTCGGCTTCCGGCCCGGTGCCGACCGTCAGATGTTCAACTATGAAAAGATGATGGACTATTTCCATCTGTTGGAAAAACATTCAGACAGACTGAAACTTGTAAAAATCGGCACCACCGGATTTGGCAGACCCATTTATGCTGCCATGATCTCAAACCGGAAAAACATAGCCCGGTTACAGACACTGAAATCTATCAATAAACAACTGGCCCTGAACCCGTTTTTGACACCTTCACAACAAGACAGCCTTGTTAAAAACGGAAAAGTGTTTGTATATGCCACTCTTTCCATGCATTCCAACGAGGTGGGTCCCAGTCAGGCGGCTCCTTTGATTGCCTACAAACTGATTACTTCAACCGATCCCCAAATACGCACCTGGCTGAACAATGTGGTATACATGATGGTTCCCAGCCAAAACCCGGATGGAATGGACATGGTCGTAGCAAATTATCAAAAGTATAAAGGAACAAAATACGAGGGAGCTTCCCTTCCGGGATTGTTTAATAAATATGTGGGGCACGACAACAACCGTGATTTTGTAACCCTTACACAGCCTGAAACCCGTGCCATTGCAGGGGCTTCGGATACCTCCTGGTATCCTCAGGTAATGTTCGAAAAGCATCAAATGGGCTCCACCGGTGTACGCTACGTACTCCCGGCCGATCCCGACCCGCTGGCAATGGTGGTAGACGCCAACTTATGGAACTGGATGAAAATTTTCGGGGCCAACATGATCACCGATATGACCGCCGACAGCCTGAAAGGTATTGCACAACAATATGCTTATGATAATTACCGGCCGGGTTCCACCGAAACCAGCCTGTGGAAAAATGTTATTGCCATGCTTACCGAAGCCGCCAGCGCCAAACTCGCCTCTCCCATTTATGTTGAGCCTACCGAATTAAGAGCCGGCGGTAAAGGACTGGCCGAGTACAAAAAAAGCATCAATATGCCCGCCCCTTGGAAAGGCGGCTGGTGGCGACTGGGCGATATTGTAAAATACGAAGAAAGCTCCACACGGGCCATCATCAAAACGGCATCGCTTCATCATGATGAAATACTTCGTTTCCGCAACGACCTGTGCCGGAAAGAAGTTCGTAAAGGAATGACCGAACCGCCCTATTTTTACATTCTCCCGCTTCAACAGCACGATGCCGGTGCTTTGGTTGACCTTGTCCGGATCCTGCACGGGCAAGGTGTCCGGATGTATCGTTTGACCGACAGTGTGGCGGTAAATAACCGGATTTTTCATCAAGGCGACCTGGTCATTCCGCTGAACCAACCCTACCGGCCTTTTATCAAGGAAGTGATGGAGATACAGCATTATCCGGTACGGCATTTTACACCCGGTGGTAAAGTGATCCGCCCTTACGATATTACTTCCTGGTCGTTACCCCTGAACATGGGGCTCCATTGTGATGAGATGGACATAAACAGCCGTGCTGTCCGCAGCCATCTTTCGCTGCTGCAATACCCATTGCGCTTGTGGCAAAACCATCCTGAACCCGCCAAATGGGGATATGGACTTTCGGCCAATGAAAATAACAGCTATCAAACCGTTTTCAATCTATTGCAAAACAACCTTCCGGTTTACCGGACATCGCAGGAAGAAACCGTTGCAGGAAAAATACTTCCGGCCGGAAGTTTTCTCATCCCCAACAGCCCCAACAGCAAAAAAATAATAAAAACCGGGAAAGTCAGGCCGGTGGCATTACAAACCAAACCATCTTTTGCCCTTCATCCCGTACGGTTGCCCCGGATAGCCCTTATGGAAACCTGGTTTCATGACAAAGATGCCGGGTGGACCCGTTACATTTTCGATACTTACCATATCCCATACACCGTATTGCATCCCGAAGATGTAGCGGGTACCGATTTAACACAATTTGATGTTCTTGTTTTTCCGGATATGAACAAATCGGTTTGGCTTGAAGGAAAAGGCTCTGAAAGCCGTTATGCCCAAACCAACCTGCCTCCACAATACACGCAGGGCATCGGTAAAAACGGATTGGAGAAAATTATGGAATTTGTCAACGGCGGCGGAAAAGTGGTAAGCTGGGGACGCTCGACAAGCCTTTTCGAAGGCCCTCAAATCATCCAAAACAAAAACGGAAAAAAGGAAACGTTTGTCCTTCCTTTCCGGAATACGGCTCCATCCTTACACCGGAAAGGGCTATACTGTCCGGGAACTTTTGTACGTGTCCGATGGAAAAACAACCAGCCGCTAACTTACGGAATGATAAAGCACAGTGGTGTATTTTACAGCGGTTCGGCTGTCTTCAGTACTTCTTTGCCCGGATTCGATATGGACCGACGGGTCATCGGATGGTTTCCCCAAACCGATCTTCTCATGAGCGGATACGCAGAACACATCAACCTTTTGTCAGGCAAGCCCAATTTGATTTGGTTGCGCAAAGGAAAAGGAAACCTTATCCTTTTTGCATTTGACCCTTTTTTCAGGGCTTCTACTCCCGTTACCTTTAAACTTGTTTTTAACGCCCTGTTGCAGTAGCGCCAACAGAAAATTGTTTTGTATGAAATGTCAGGATGCCTTTGCCAGGTAAAAACACATCAATTTATGGCATATTAGCATATTAAATACTACAACAACAGTTGCTGTTTTAAAGTCGGTACTATCCCGAAAGCGTATAAAGGGTTCATTCCGGACGATGTAGCATATAAATGACAAGGAGTTTTGTTTACGCTCTTAGCAAAATTTCATTTTGCAAACTTATAACAACTTTCTTATCATAAACATATCCTCCGTCTTATTACCGTATCAAAACCTGCCAAAGGTTCAGAGCTACCCGATTGGTTAGGCGGGAGCGTCTCACCGGTTCGCATCCGGTAGTTACCACAAAAAGAAAAAGGATAGCCTTTCCAACAAATATTTTTAACTATTAAGTGCTAAAGCCAGACAAGATTCCATTATACAATCCCCCTTCTTTTCTTCAAATTTTATTTATAACAAGTCTAAATTAAAATAATTTTTTAGTTTTGTATTTTTATTTGTCTAATTCTAAATTCTTTTTCTATGAATAGATTAACACCCACCCCTCAAAAAAGGCCATTGGCAACATTATCAATTTCAATTGTCTTATTATCCTTAATCGCTTTTTCCTCCTGCAAAAAAGACAATAATACCACGGGCAGGTCAGAAAATGTTTCGTTAACCGGCTCGTGGAAATTCACCCTTTCACCGGACAAAAGCATTCCGGACACCACCCTCATCAAAGGGATAAGGGGTTCCGATGAACCGGAGTATGCTGCGGATTTTGAAGATGTCTTTTTATACGAAAACAAAAGCGGCCATATCACCGGTGATTATAATAATTCATTCCGTTTTGAAGGAACAAGAAAAAAGGACTCCGTTATAATAAAAGTATTTAACAGAAAAAATGGATTTGTTGACCCTGTAGATAACACAAAAGAGATGAACCACATTTCCACCATGCGGCTTAAAATTGATTCTTCCGGTTATTTAACAGGAAAAGGAAGTTACGAAGTAAATCCCGACTACGTGGGCGCAGAAAAAGAAACCTATTTTGTTACTGCAAAAAAAAGAAGTGACATTACCACACCTTTCCCAGGCCAAAAAGAGCTAAAGAGTAGTCTTTCTCACGAACTTTGCAATATTGAATCTTCCATTAGCTCTTTTTTTATTTCCTATATGTCCGATAACACCTTCCGGCCTATGGGCAACTGTTATTTAGAAAAAGATGGCGGTGGTTATTATATATTCGGGCATAGAGGTCCGGGCAGTATTTTACCCATATATACGCAAACAGTTTATTTTCCCCTGGAGTGGTCTTGGTGTAAGGTTAGAAAATATCATTTTGCTATCGAACTGCAGGGAAAAATCAGGGCAATAGAAATATTAAAATGGATTATTAAAAACAAGCCGCCAACAAAGGATTTTTATGCCAAAATAGGTTTTGCCACTTTGGAAGAATTAAATATGGCCATTGATGATTTTTACAATAAATTCGGGGGCTTTGCTATTTCCCTTGGATACGACAAAATGACCCATAATCTTTCATTCTATCTCAATACCGAAAAAGGTAGTAGGGGTGATATCATCAGCCATCCACTCACCAGAAACATAGCGACCTCAATGGTACCGCATGTCCATAATATATATTATTTTACCGGTAAAAACATTTACGACGAATGGCACCTGAGAAGAAGTGACTTTACTGTTTGTAATACACCACTTTTGTTTGTTTATGTTCTCGGAACAAACCAGGTCTATTATAATTAGACCTTGCCTGTTTATTAAAAATCACAACGGTAATGCCAGCATTGTTTATCGTTCAGGTGATGAAATAATCATATTTTTCTATTTAAAGTTGTTTAAAGTTCGCCTAAAAATTTTGTTTTGTAAACTTTAAACAACTTCTTTATAAATATCAAACAAATCATTATGAAATCTTTCTTAAATTCTTTGAAAATCACTGAGATACCAATAGGCATAATACTATTGGCAGGCCTCATTTTTGCTTTATCCTCGTGTAAAAAGAACGTGGACACTGCTTGTAACCTTGCAAAATCAGCTATTGCGCCTTCAGCAATGGATATCACTTTTAAAGCTGTCAAAACAGGAGATGGAACCATTTCCTCCCTAACTTACAAAGTTGGCAATACCGAAAAAACAGTAACCGATCCGAGATTACCCTGGTCGGTTACCTTAGGTGCCACAAAAGGAAGTCCCATTTCCATAACAGCTACAGGTAGAGCCAAAAACGGCAGCCTCACCATTTCGTACAATGGAGAAAATGCTACCGGTGCAATTCATGGGAGTGACTTTTGTAAGCACTCCAACTAAAGGACTTACAGATAAAATGGAGGGATCAAGCCAAAAAGTATATAAATGAAGTTGTTTAAAGTTTACAAAAGAAATTTTGCTAAGACCTTGATAGATTATAAACAATATTCTTAGGTAAACTTTAAACAACTTCTATTATAAAAATTCCAAAAAAGCTTAAGCCGTTAAAACAGGAACCACAGTTGCAAATAAATGGAATTGTTATCTCCCGCATTCCTGCTGAACCCGTCGTAATTGTCTTTGGCTCCGTTGAACTTATTGTACGCCGTATAAATCAATGAAATCTTTGTGTTTTCCCATGGCAAATAATCAATCTGGGTCATAATCCCATTGCTGTCGGGCAGACCGGTTCGGCTGCCTTCCACAGCATCCGGTGCATAAATGATCTGATCTGCACTTCCGTTGTAGTTGAAATATCCCAATGTAAATTTAAATCCTTTGCGCAGAAAAACACTGGCATCCGTTTTGAACGAATTCAGGTTTCCCTTAGCGAATTGGGTATCTCCCGCGGCATAACTCGCATTAAATTTCTGATTTTCCACAACATAACTGCTATGCAGGGTAAACTGACCTTTTCCGAAAGCATACTCATATTGGAGATCAAAGCCGAAATCGGTATAGTTGTCGGTAGCACCGGTAACCCCAACAGGATACAGTTTAGTGGCCAACCCGAAGGACCCAACGGAGAGATAACTTTTAGTCCATTGGTGCTGAACAGCTACGCGCCAGTATGGACTTACCCCTTTGATGGTATTCAATGAAGAGTTATCCGGCGGAAAAACCGTACCGAAAGGAGCCGAACGATAAACACTAAATCCCAAATAGACCGTGTTGCCGAAAAGGCTATACGTGCCTGCTCCCACAGAGCCCATAAGCCCTCCTTCGACCATAGTACCTGCCGAAGGAGCCGGCGCCACTCCGGAAGCCGAGTAGGGATAACTCCACGGGGAAGCAGTATTCCACACATCTCCCATCATGGGACCATTGTCCAAAGTAAAACCGTACAAAAAATTCAGCTTACCGATTTGCGAGGTATTGGCGTAA
>CAYYRE010000021.1:0-26067 GCA_964473895.1 uncultured Lentimicrobiaceae bacterium
GCTGATTTATCAGGTTGTTAAAGCCTACTTTGTTTTGTAAACTTTAAACAACTTCGGTAAGTTTCGCTTTACCGTCGCTGCATAAGCCGTTCTATTTCATCCGGTTCCACGGGAAAATCAGCCATGAGATCCACCGGCTCGTTTTCGGTCACCAGAATGTCGTTTTCAATACGGATGCCCGTGTTTTCTTCGGGAATGTATAATCCCGGTTCGCAGGTTAAAATCATACCGGGCCGGAGGGGCTCATGCTTGGCACCCACATCGTGTACATCCAGACCCAAAAAATGGGCCGTTCCGTGCATAAAATACTTTTTCAAAAGCGGCTGTTCCGGATTTTGTTTTTTTACCTCTCCGGCTTGTAACAATCCCAAACCAATCAATTCCTTTTCCATTAACCGGTTGGCTTCCTCATTTATATCATTGATGGTATTTCCCGGTACATACATCTTTTTCACTTTTTTCTGGACATGAAGTACAGCATTGTAAAGCACTTTTTGCCTTTCACTGAATTTGCCGTTTACCGGGATGGTACGACTCAGGTCAGCAGTGTAATTGGCATATTCGGCCCCGAAATCCATAAGCAACAGGTCGCCATCACGGCAGATTTTGTCGTTTTCGGTATAATGCAATACGCAAGCACTTTTCCCCGAGGCAATGATAGGTGCATAACCGTGTCCTGTCGCCCTGTTCCGGATAAATTCATGGGTGATTTCGGCTTCCACTTCAAATTCCCATACCCCGGGACGGGTAAATTTTAAAATGCGTCGGAATGCCTTGTTGGTGATGGAACAGGCTTCGCGGATCAATGCCAGCTCCTCTTTGGATTTTATGAGCCGCTGGCGTGTGAGCAGGGGGGCTGCCCGGCGGTATTGATGCAGCGGATATTGTTCACGAATGGCTTTCCCCCATCGGATTTCCCGTGTTTCCACTTCAGGAAAGAACTTAACATATTCGTTGCTGTTTAAATAGACCCGGTCGTGGTACGACATAACCTCTTTCAGTAAAGCTTCAAAATCGTCTAACCAGTGAATATTTTCGATACCCGAAGTGCTTTGGGCTTCCGGTTGGGTATATTTGTGTCCTTCCCAAATTTCCAATGTTTCGTTGGTTTGTAATAGAAATAAAACTTCCTTTAGTTTCTCATTCGGACAGTCGGGTGCCAGTAACAGAATGCTTTTTTCCTGTTCGATACCCGTGAGGTAAAAAAAATCGGAGTTTTGCCGGAATGGGTGATACTGGTCACCGTTTCGCGGACATTGATCGTTGGAAAAAAACAGGGCAACGGAACCTTTTTCCATTTGCCGTACAAAAGCTTTCCGGTTGTTCCGGAAAAAACCGTTTTGAATGGGATGATATCGCATTATCGCTATATTTAAATTTGTTATAAATTATCAAAGAGATGGTTGTTTTTACAGATTCTGCATTCATTTATCACCATACTTTGATAAATTTGTGGCGAAATAATTCTCAACAAAATTAAATAATTAGGTTAAACATAATGTTAAATTTGTTATTATGAGCAATAAACCTTTCTATTCTTCTATCACGAAGAAGATTATCATGTCGTTGATGGGGCTCTTTTTGGTGACATTCCTGGTAGTGCATCTTACCTTGAATTCGCTCCTGCTTTTCAGCGACAATCTGTTCAACGAAGGAGCCCATTTTATGGGGACCGATCCTTTTATTCAGGCATTTCAATGGGTCTTGTTTGCCGGGTTTGCCATCCATATTTTTTATGGGATTGTTTTGCAAATCCAAAACTGGATGTCCCGGCCCAAAGGCTACAAAAAAAGAGCCTTTATGGAACAATCGCCTTTTTCCAAGTACATGATTTATACCGGGTTGCTGATCTTTATTTTTCTGATCATCCATCTTGGTAATTTCTTTTTTGTGAAAATGGGCTGGGTCAGTGGTAATTTATCATCGGTTACCGTTGACGGAAAAAAAATGGAAAACATGGCCGCTTTGGTGAAAAGCCTGTTTAGCAACGGAGGTTACGTAACTTTTTATGTGGTTATGTTCGTTCTGATGGGTTTCCATTTGGACCATGCCTTTCAGTCGGCTTTTCAAACACTGGGGCTGAACCACAAAACTTACTGGGGATTTATTAAAGGTCTCAGCCGTGTTTATGCCATTGTGGTATCGCTCGGTTTTATCATCATTCCTTTGTTTATTTATTTTAAATAGTTTAGCCGTATGACCAAGATAGATTCAAAAATTCCAGAAGGGCCTCTCGCTCAAAAATGGACACATTATAAAGAACATCAAAAATTGGTGAACCCGCCCAACAAACGTAAAATTGATATTATTGTGGTGGGAACCGGTTTAGCCGGTGGTGCAGCAGCAGCCAGTTTGGGGGAAATGGGATTCAATGTCAAAGTGTTTTGTATCCAGGACAGCCCCCGCAGGGCACACAGTATTGCCGCCCAGGGCGGGATCAATGCTGCCAAAAACTATCCCAACGATGGGGATACCATTTACCGTTTGTTTTACGATACCGTAAAAGGCGGTGATTACCGCGGACGTGAAGCCAATACTTACCGTTTGGCGGAAGTGAGCAACAATATTATTGACCAACTGGTGGCACAGGGTGTTCCTTTTGCCCGTGAATACAGTGGATATCTTGCTACCCGTTCTTTTGGCGGAGCACAAGTGTCGCGTACCTTTTATGCCCGCGGTCAAACCGGACAGCAGCTTTTGTTGGGTGCTTACGGGGCTTTGAGCAAAGAAATCAAAAGGGGTTCCGTCAAGTTGTACACCCGTCGCGAGATGTTAGACCTGGTGGTTATGAAAGATGGCCGTGCACGCGGGATTATCGTCCGTAACCTGTTTACCGGTGAGCTGGAACGCTATGGCGCTCATGCCGTTTTGTTGGCTACCGGAGGTTATGGCAACCTGTATTATCTTTCCACCAATGCCATGACATCCAACGGAAGCGCCGCCTGGAGGGCCTATAAACGGGGGGCATGGTTTGCCAATCCTTGTTATGTTCAGATTCACCCGACCTGTATCCCGGTGCATGGTGATTACCAGTCGAAACTGACCCTCATGAGTGAAAGTTTGCGTAACGACGGGCGTATCTGGGTTCCCAAGAAAAAAGAAGATGCCGAACGCATCCGTAAAAAAGAAATCCGTCCGCGCGACATTCCGGAAGAAGACCGCGATTACTACCTCGAAAGGAGGTATCCGGCTTTTGGGAACCTTGTTCCGCGTGATGTGGCATCACGTGCTGCCAAAGAGCGTTGCGATGCCGGTTACGGTGTGGGGACCGGACAGGCTGTTTTCCTTGATTTCAAGGATGCCATAGCCCGTCTTGGCGTGGAGGTAATCAAAGCCCGTTACGGAAACCTGTTTGATATGTACGAAAGAATTACGGATGATAATCCGTATGAAACCCCCATGATGATTTATCCGGCAATTCACTATACCATGGGTGGTTTATGGGTTGACTATGAACTGCAAAGCAATATTCCCGGTCTTTTTGTGGGGGGCGAAGCCAACTTCTCCGACCATGGTGCCAACCGCCTCGGGGCTTCCGCTTTGATGCAAGGATTGTCGGATGGCTATTTCATCTTGCCTTACACCATGCAGAATTATCTCGCCGACCAAATCACTGTGGGGCCCATTCCAACGGATACCCCCGAATTTGAAGAGGCCGAAAAAGCTGTTCAGGCCCGCATTGACAAGTTGATGTCGGTAAACGGAAAAGAGCCTGTGGATTATTTCCATAAAAAACTGGGACACATTATGTGGGACCATGCCGGCATGGCACGTAACCGTAAAGGTTTGGAAGAAGGCATCAAAATGATCCGTGAACTGCGTGAAGATTTCTGGAAAAATGTTCGTGTGCCGGGAAATCCCAACGGTATCAATATTGAACTGGAAAAAGCTCTTCGCGTGGCTGATTTCCTGGAGCTGGGCGAACTGCTTGCTACCGATGCCCTGCACCGTGAAGAGTCGGCCGGAGGCCATTTCCGTGAAGAGTACCAAACACCGGAAGGTGAAGCCTTGCGTAACGACAAAGACTTTATGTATGTTGCAGCCTGGGAATATCAGGGTGATGACAAAGCACCGAAGCTGAACAAAGAGCCTTTGGTTTACGAAAACATCGAAGTGAAAACACGTAACTATAAAACGGCCTAACGGTGTATTAACGGATTAATTTAAATTTTAAAAAGAACAAAAATGGATCTGAAATTAAAAATATGGCGTCAAGCTTCCCGCGATGACAAAGGACAATTTGTAGATTACGACGTTCACGACATTTCGCCGGACGCTTCTTTTTTGGAGATGATCGACATCCTTAACGATGAACTCGTGGAAAAAGGCGAAGAACCGGTGGCTTTTGATCATGACTGCCGCGAAGGGATTTGTGGTATGTGCAGCATGTTTATCAACGGACATCCGCACGGGCCCGAAGCGGCTACCACCACCTGTCAGCTGCATATGCGTAAGTTTAAAGATGGCGAAACCATCGTTATTGAACCCTGGCGGGCCAAACCATTTCCGGTTATCAAAGACCTGATTGTGGACCGTTCGGCTTTCGATGAAATTATTCAGGCCGGAGGCTATATCTCGGTGACTACCGGCGGTGTCCCGGATGCCAATGCTATTCCCATTAAAAAGGAAAATGCCGACCTGGCCATGGATGCTGCTGCCTGTATCGGTTGCGGTGCCTGTGTGGCGGCTTGTAAGAATGCATCGGCCATGCTGTTTGTTTCGGCAAAGGTTTCGCAATTTGCCCTTTTGCCGCAAGGTAAAGTGGAGGCCAAAGAGCGTGTAAAAGCCATGGTCGCTAAAATGGACGAGCTGGGATTTGGTAACTGTACCAATACCTATGCCTGTGAAGCCGAATGTCCCAAGGAAATTTCCATTACCAACATTGCCCGTATGAATCGTCAGTTTATTGGGGCCAAATTGGGGTAACCGAATTTTTTCTCTGAAAAATGACGGGTAACGGTCTTAGGGTCGTTACCCGTTTTTTTTGTTAGCCAATTGCCCCGCATTGTGTATTTTTGGGCTGAAAAAACAAAACCATGCAGTTTAAAGACATCATTGGGCAACAACAGGTCAAAGCGCGTTTGTTGGCCACCGTACGTGAAAACAGAATAGCACATACCCAGCTGTTTCTCGGCCCGGAAGGTTCGGGTGCTTTGGCTTTGGCTTTGGCTTATGCACAATATATCAACTGCACCAACAAGCAAGGGGATGATAGCTGCGGGGTTTGCCCTTCTTGTGTAAAATACCAAAAATTTGCCCATCCCGACTTGCACTTTATTTTTCCAACGGCCATCAACGGCAGAGTAAAAAAAAACCCGCAGGCTTCTCTGTTTTATGACGAATGGCATGAGTTTTTAACGGAACACAATGGCTACATTACCCAGGGAGCCTGGTATGAGAAGCTCGGTATCGGCAATAAGCAAGGGACCATTTATGCGCGGGATGCCAACGAAATGATCAAGTTGCTCAATTATAAAACATACGAGTCACCTTACAAAGTGGTTCTTCTTTTCCAGGCCGAGCGTCTGCATCCGGCCGCTTCCAACAAATTGCTGAAAAGTTTGGAAGAACCGCCACCCAACACATTGATTCTCCTTGTCGCCGAAAGGTATGAGCTCATTATCCCTACAGTGCGTTCCCGGGCGCAATTGGTGAAAATACCTCCCATTGATTCCGAAAATATTCAGAGGGCCTTGCTGGAAAAGTTTCCGGAAACCCTGGATGCCGGTAAGGCTTCCACATTGGCCGCCTTGTCGTATGGTAGCTGGAACAAGGCCGTTGACCTTATGAATGATTCGGAAGACAGTGCGTACAATTTCATTAAATTCCGGGAATGGATGCGGCTCTGTTTTCGAGGTACCGATTACCTGGCCATCAATGATCTGGTGCAGGAACTGGCACGTTTGGGGCGTGAAAAACAGAAGAAATTTCTCAGCTACGGATTGCAGGTGATTCACCAGAGTCTTTTTGTGAATGAGAAACTAACCGGCAAGGTAGCGGCGAAACCGGATGAAAAAGAGTACCTCCAAAAATTTGCTCCTTATGTCAATCCGGCCAACCGGCAAGAGATGTATGAATTACTCAACGAAGCTATTTATCATGTTGAACGCAATGCCCATCCGGGGATCCTTTTTGCCGATTTAAGTTTTCGCATGGCCGATTTAATGCAAAAAGGGAAAAAAGTTGCTCTTCAGAAGCGGTAGGTATTTCCCTCTCCTTTTGTCTTGCCCAAGATATACCGGATAATGCAGGAGGAGGTGATTTTTGTTTTTCCCGGAATAGCTTCAATACGCTTTTCACCGTAAAAAAATTGATGTACTTTTGTAGGCTGGAGAAACGAATTTGTGGGAAATGGAAGGTCAAACGGAAAAAAATAATAAAATTCAAGATCATCTTGCCGGTCGGGGTTGCTGTGTGGTAGATGCCTCTAAGGAAACCCAATCGGTGAACCAGTCGGGATGTTGCAAACTAAGTTCTTACAACTGGTTAGCGGGGATCGAAGATCCTGTGCCGGCTGCGGAGGCCCGTTTTGTGGAGGTGCGATTTAAAAACGACCACAAGGATTTTTATCTCTGTCCGCCCGATCTGACGGTAAAGGAAAATGATATTGTGACCGTGGAAGCCAGTCCCGGACACGATGTGGGTATTGTTTCACTTGCGGGGGAGATTGTACGGCTGCAGATGAAAAGAAAGAATTTTGATCCTTCACGTTCCGATATTAAAAAAGTATACCGTCTGGCTCGCTTGAGTGACATTGAAAAATGGCTTGCCGCCGTGGAACTCGAAAAGGACACTTTATACGGTACCCGCCGGATTGCCAACGAGCTTGGTCTGGATATGAAAGTTAATGATATTGAATACCAAGGGGATAAAACCAAGGCCATATTCTATTTTACGGCAGCTGAAAGGGTGGATTTCCGGCAGTTGATCCGCCGGCTGGCTGATGCTTTCAGGGTCAGGGTAGAGATGCGGCAGATTGGCATGCGGCAGGAGGCAGCCAAACTGGGAGGGATTGGTTCGTGCGGGCGTGAGTTGTGTTGCTCGTCTTACATGAGCAGCTTTAAGAGTGTTTCCACCAGCTCGGCACGTGTTCAGCAGCTTTCGCTGAACCCCCAAAAACTGGCGGGACAGTGCGGTAAACTGAAATGCTGCCTGAATTACGAATTGGATACTTACCTCGAGGCCTTGAGTGAGTTCCCGGATAGCAAAACGGTTTTGCAAACCAAAAAGGGACCGGCGTATCATCAAAAAAGTGACATTTTTCAGAAAGTGATGTGGTTTGCTTATGCCGACAGTCCCAATAACTTGATGGGGATACCCATTGACAAGGTTAAAAAAATCATCCGGATGAATCAGAAAAACCGTTATCCGGCGGATCTCGAATCGTTTGCCTTGCAGGTGGAACAAAAAAGTACGGAAGACATGGGGGATGAAAATGATTTTGTTTCGTATATTTAACAATAATTCTGCGGATTATTCGTCAATAGCATAACGATGTCTTTGTTTCGTCAAATTTGGTTTCTGGTGTTACCGGCAGGGCTGTTGTTCCTTCTTTCCGGCTGTCAAAGGAGTACCCTTTTTACGGGTATGGTTGATGTGCAGGGGGGATGGGCCAAGGAGGATGCGGCCAAGTTTGTGGTACAGGTTCCGGATACGGTTACTTTGTATGATTTTTTTGTGGATATAAGGCATGACGTGACATACCGTTACAGTAACCTTTATCTTTTCATGCAAACACGGTTTCCGGACAGTACATTTACCCGCGATACACTGGAACTTGTCGTGGCTACTCCCGAAGGAAAATGGCTGGGGAAAGGCTGGGGAAGGGTAAAAGAAGATCATGTGCTGGTACGGTCCAAATTCAGATTCCCTCAAAAAGGAAAATATGAGTTTTTGATATGGCAAGGGATGCGGACCGATACCTTGAAAAGTATACGCAGTGTGGGAATCGATATTGAAAAAGCGGATTAAAATTATAATTCATGGCACAAAATCAAACCGGGAAGGCGGGAAAGAAAAAGCATAAATGGTTTAATTACATTACCAAGTTTTGGTTGTTGTACCTGCTGGGCTTAGGGCTTGTGGTTTTGTTTTTTTACGGAATTATTACCGGTTTTTTCGGTAAAATGCCGACATTTACCCAATTAGAGAACCCAAAGACCAATCTTGCCTCCGAAGTTTTCTCTTCCGATGGTCATCTTTTGGGTACTTATTTTATCGAAAACCGTTCCAATGTCACTTACCGGCAGATTTCGCCCTATCTGATCAATGCTTTGATTGCCACCGAGGATGTGCGTTTTGAAGAACATTCGGGGATTGATGAACGGGCATTATTACGGGTACTTTATGGGTTACTTACCGGTAAGCACAAAGGCGGCGGCAGTACCATTACACAACAATTGGCCAAAAATCTTTTTCCAAGGGGCAAGTTAAATAAACTGCAGTTGGTGGTGCGAAAGTTTCAGGAATGGGTTACTGCAGTGAAGCTTGAGCGTTATTACTCCAAGGAGGAAATCATAGCCATGTATTTGAATACCGTTTTCTTCGGACATAATGCATACGGTATCAAATCGGCGGCCCGTACTTTTTTCGATAAATCGCCCGACTCGCTGAATCTGCAGGAATCGGCTTTGCTGGCGGGAGTTGTCAACATGCCCACGCATTACAGCCCGATTTTACATCCCGAGGCTGCCTTGAAGCGGCGGAATCTGGTGCTTGCGCAAATGGCCAAATACGGTTACATTTCGCAGGCCGTACGCGATTCGGTCTCCAAGCTGCCCCTCGGTGTCGAACATTACGGTTTGTTGAACCATAATACCGGAGAGGCCCGTTATTTCAGAGAATACCTGCGTCGTGTAATGAAAAAATGGTGTGCCACTCATTTTAAATCCAATGGAAAACCGTACAACTTGTATAAAGATGGTTTGAAGATATACACCACCATTGATACCCGGATGCAGCGATATGCCGAAGAGGCGGTAAAAGAATACCTGTCGCAAACCCTGCAACCCGAATTTTACCGGCATTGGAAAGGACAGCCCCATGCGCCGTTTGTTTTTCCGGGTGCCAGCGAGCAGGAGATACAGAAACAGATTAAAAAAATCATGGATCAGGCCATGCGTCGTTCCGAACGTTACCGTAAAATGGTCAAAGCCGGGATTTCGCCCGATTCCATAAAATTGGCTTTTGAAAAACCTGTTCCCATGAAGGTTTTTTCGTGGAAAGGAATTATCGATACCGTCATGACGCCCATGGATTCCATACGGTACTATAAATTTTTCCTGAATGCCGGATTGATGTCTATGGAACCCCAGACCGGTTACGTGCGGGCCTACGTGGGCGGGATAGATTACCGGTTTTTTAAATACGATCATGTGACACAGGCCAAAAGGCAGGTGGGGTCGACGTTTAAACCTTTTCTTTATACCTTGGCCATGCAGGAAGGCGAATACAGTCCGTGTTATAAAGTGCCAAATATTTCGTACAGTGTGCCGATGCCCAATGGAAAATTTTGGACCCCGCACAATGCCGATTCACGCCGTATTGGTCAGGAGGTAACACTCAAATGGGCGTTGGCCAACTCCAACAATTGGATTTCTGCCTGGTTAATCGGACGTTTCTCGCCGCAAGCGGTTATTCAAATGGCCCGGAAAATGGGGATTACTTCGCCCATTCCGCCAGTGCCGGCCATTGCCCTCGGCACACCCGATATTTCTCTTTACGAAATGGTGGGTGCCATGAATACTTTTCCCGATAAAGGGGTTTACATTAAGCCGGTGTTTATCACTAAGATAGAAGATAAAAACGGAAATGTTCTGTACCGTGCGGCTCCGAAAAAAACGGAAGCCATGAGCGAAATTACAGCCTATAAGATGATCAAATTGTTGGAAGGTGTGGTGGAAAGCGGTACGGGTATCCGGCTGCGCTATCGTTACGGTTTTAATAACCCGGTGGCAGGGAAAACCGGTACAACGCAAAACCAATCCGATGGCTGGTTTATGGGCATCGTACCCCGGCTGACTACCGGCGTGTGGGTTGGAGCCGAAGACCGCAGCGTACACTTCCGTACCATTAAATTGGGTCAGGGTGCCAATATGGCTTTGCCCATTTGGGCCATTTATATGCGTAAAGTGTATAACGACCCTTCGCTCGGTATCAGCCCCTCGGATGACTTTGCCAAACCTTTGAAAAACATTGATATCGAATTTGATTGTGCCAAATATGATAAAAAACACAAAGGGGCAAATCCCGATACCCCTCAGGGAGACCATTTTTAAGAAATTAACTGCTGTACTGAAAATTTTAAAAAATAATATTTTTTAACGGATTTTGTTTAAATTTGTTCCGTACAATAAGTGTGTGTGAGGTTGTATAACACAAACCGGTAACCAAAGATGCTAAAAACCACTCAGGTAAGTGATATAGATTTTTTATCTGTCCATTATAAACATACCAAACGTTTTTTCTTTTTGAAAAGACGAAATTTTTTCCTTTTTTTATTCTTCTTCTTCCTTTCCGGAAGTTTTGTTTTAGGCAATGGAATTTTGGGGCCGAAAAATGATTCTGTGAAAGTGCTGCAGTGGTTACAAAATGCTAAGACATTGAAACCTGATACGGCGCTTCTGTTGCTGGACAGTGCCGAGCGGCTCTCTGCGAAGCTCCATTCGAAATATTTGCTGATGAAAGTTTACATGGAAAAAGGCGATATTCAACGTGAAAATGACCGGTTGAAGGATGCCGATTCCAGTTATTTCAAAGCGTATGTCCTTTTTTCGGACAGGAGAAAAGACACCACCTATTTATCGTTGTTAAAAAAACTGGCCATTTGTTCCTATTACCTTGGTAGTAATCCACAAGTGCTGGATTATTCCATGGAAGGATTGAAGGTGGCGCGGAAGTTGCAAAATCTCACTTTTGAAGGTACTTTTAACAATATCCTCGGTATTACCATGTCGGGAATGGGGAATGATGCCGATGCCTTTGAATATTACCGGCAGGCCCTGGCTGTTTTTACCCGGCTCAACAGTCCGGAAAAAATTGCCAGTGTGGAGATTAATCTTGGTGTACTCAGCGAACATGCCCACGATTTGGCCAAGGCCGAGACCCATTACCGTAAAGCTTTGGTGTTGGCAGAAAAAATTCACGATACGGGTTTGATAGCTGCTTCGTATAACAATTTGGCCAATTTGTATTCCGATCGGAAAGATTATAAAACAGCTTTGCGCTATACGTTCCGGTCGCTTGCCTTAAGCCGGAAAATAGCCGATCAATATACCGAAGCCATGGATTTGAATAACATCGGCGATGGTTATCAAAAACTCGGTAAGTATGATTCGGCCTTTTATTATTTTAACAAAGCCTTTGAAAAAGCCCGGAAAATACACGACCACCGTACGATGAGTGTCAGTTTGTCCAGTTTGGCCGAGTTGTTGGAATTGAAAAACGATATTCCGCAAGCTTTGCAGTATGCCAACCAAAGCTGGCAAATTGTAAAAAAGGGGGGGGATGTGGCGGATAAGCTGTATGCGCTAAAAATACTGGAAAGGCTTTACGCCAAACAAAAAGCTTACGGAAAAGCCTACCGGTACCTTCGGCAATATGTTACGCTTTACGACAGCATCTATTCGGCCAAAAACAGGGCCCGGTTGGAAAAGGTAAAACTCAAATATGCCTTTAAGGCCAAAGACCAGACCCTGAAACTGGCCGAAGAAAGGCAAAAACTTTTCAGAGCTTATCTGATGGTTACGCTTTTCGCGTTGTTGCTTGTGCTGGGGTTTGCTATTTTTATGATCCGTGTGCGTTCGATTCGGAGCAGGGAGTTGAAAAAACGCATCTCTTTTGTGGACAGTTTGCTGGAGTATTCCGAGAGCTATGTGCTTATGCTCGACCGCAACCTGCGTATCTCTTATCTGAGCCCTTCGTATCAAAAAGCCTTCGGGCATACCATTGAAGAGCGTCGCGGAGGAAATCCCTTTGATTTTGTTCATCCCGATGATGTGGAAGAAATGAAGAAACAACTGAAGGACTTTTTTTCGGGAAAACTTCCGCGTGTGGAAATCACTTTCCGGTTGAAAAAAAAGGACGGAGAGTACCGGTATATGCAAGGGGTTTTTAATAACCGTCTTGATCAACCCGAGCTTAATGGTTATGTGCTTAATTTTTGGGATGTTACGGAGCTGGAAAAAACCCGTAAGGCCATTTCGGAAAACGAAAAAAAATATTTTGAGATTTTTAATGCTTTCCCCGACATCTATTTCCGGATCAATGCCGACGGAATCATTACCGAAATCAGTCCCTCGGTGAAATCGGTGGCCGGATACGACCGGCAGGAGGTTTTGGGGAAAACCTTGTATGATTTTGTGGAAATGGACCGTGAATGGCCCCGTGTGCGCAAAATCTTGCAACGCATGCAGCATGTAAAAGATTACAGTTTGACGCTGCGTACCAAAAACGGGAATGAAATCTTTTGTTCGCTGAATATTCATGATCTGAAAGATACGGAAGGGCATTTTGCCGGATTTCATGGTGTTTTGCGTGACATTACCGATCGTGTACGGGCCGAAAAACAGTTGCGCCGCTCGGAATATGAACTGAAAGAGGCCAACAGCTCCAAGGATAAGATTCTTTCCATTATCGGGCATGATTTGCTGGGGCCCATAGGAACCCAGAAATCCATTCTCGATATGGTGATTGGGGATGTGGAAGACTTCTCGCGGGAAGAAATTCTGAGTTTGCTTAAAACCATGAAACCCTCTCTGGACGCTACTTTCTCCATGATTGAGAACCTGCTTTCGTGGGCACGAATTATGCGTAGAAGTATTCATCCCCGCCTGCAACCCGGCAACGTGGCCGAAGTGGTTCAAAAATCTTTTGATCTGCTGGAGCAACAGGCTGCTTTTAAAAAAATCCGTTTGGTTTATGAAGGGGAAAAAGAAGTGCGGGCGGTTTTTGATAAAAATCTGATAGATATTGTGATACGGAATCTTATTTCCAATGCCATTAAATTTTCGCATCCGGGGGGGGATATCCGGGTTTCGGCCGTTCGCAAAGACAAGGAAGTAGAAGTGTGCATTCACGACCAGGGAATGGGATTGAGTAAAGAGGATATCCACAAAATACTGAAAGAAAAAGAAAAAATGGAATCACGCCCCGGAACCCGCAAAGAAAAAGGAACCGGTTTGGGCTTGGTGGTGGTCAAAGAATTTATTCAACTCAACAAAGGAAAGCTGCGCATTGAAAGCGAACCCGGAAAAGGAACCTCTTTTTGTTTTACCCTGCCGGTGGCGTAAAACTTTTAAAACAACAGATCATGTCGAAAATGCAACCCATTCGGCAGTGGGCCGAAGATGACCGGCCCCGTGAGAAAATGTTGCTGAAAGGCAAAAGTGCCCTGAGCAATGCCGAACTGATTGCCCTGCTCATTGGCTCCGGAAACCGGCAGGAGTCGGCCGTGCAGCTGGCCCAGCGTATGCTCGACAGTGTGGACAACAACCTGATTGAGCTGGCCAAACTCAGTATTGAAGAACTTTCGCGCTTTCGCGGAATGGGAAAAGCCAAAGCAGTGAGCATTGTGGCAGCTTTGGAACTGGGGAAACGCCGTGTGGCCGAAAGGGTGGTCAAACAAAACAAAATCACTGCGAGCCGGGATGCTTACGACCTGCTCCGGCCGGAACTGACCGACAATTATTATGAAACTTTTTACGTCATCCTGTTGGACAGGGCCAACCGCGTTATTCGCAAACTGAACATCAGTAGCGGCGGTGTGGCCGGTACTGTGGTGGATCCAAAAAAACTTTTTAAGCTGGCCCTGGATCACAATGCCTCGTCTTTGATTCTGGCCCACAACCACCCTTCCAATAATCTGACCCCCAGTGAGAACGATGTCAGGTTGACCGAAAAACTCAAAAAGGCCGGGGCGGCTTTGGACATTCCGGTTTTGGACCATATCATTGCCGGCAATGATAATTATTTTAGTTTTGCCGATGAAGGGATTTTGTAACTGTTTTGTCTTCCTTTTGTCGTTACTTATGCTATTGAAAAAATGAAAATAGTCACCTTGATCGGCGCACGGCCGCAAATTATCAAAGCAGCGGCTTTGAGCCGTGCCATCCGCCAAAAATTTTCCGGAGAGGTTACCGAGTTTATCGTCCACACGGGCCAGCATTACGATGCCAATATGTCGCAAGTGTTTATTGACGAACTGCAGATTCCCGAGCCGGATGCCAACCTGAACATCGGCAGCGGCCCTCACGGAAAGCAAACGGCCGGTATGATAACGGGGGTGGAAGAGGTGTTGCTGAAAGAAAAGCCCGATTATCTTGTGCTTTACGGCGATACCAACTCGACCCTGGCGGGGGCCATAGCGGCTTCCAAACTGCACATTCCCATTGTGCATGTCGAGGCGGGATTGCGTTCGTTTAACAAAAGCATGCCGGAAGAAATTAACCGTATCATGGCCGACCATGCTTCCACCTTGTTGTTTTCGCCGACGGAAACCGGATACCGGAACTTAATCCGTGAAGGGTTTGCACCGGATCACCTGCCGCCCTTTTCGGCCGATCATCCCGGTATTTTTCACTGTGGCGATGTGATGTACGACAACAGTTTGTACTTTAGCGGGATGGCTCAGCAAAAGAGCCGTATTCTTGAACAAATCGGACTGAAAGACAAGCCGTTTTTCCTGTCTACGGTCCATCGCGATAACAATACGGACCGTCCCGAAAGGCTCCATGCCATTTTTGAGGCTTTGCTTGCCATCGTTTCGGACAGCGGACTGCCGGTTGTTTTGCCTTTGCATCCGCGGACAGCCAAATTATTGGATAAAAATCTGGATAAAAGCCTTTACCGTAAAATACAGCAGCACGAAAATTTCAGGCTGGTGCCGCCGGTATCGTTTTTGGATATGATACTTTTGGAGAGCCGTTGTGAAATGGTTTTTACCGATTCGGGCGGGGTGCAAAAGGAAGCTTTCTTTTTCAGGAAGCCGGCGGTCATCCTTCGACCGGAAACGGAATGGAAAGAGATTGTGGATGCCGGATGCGGTAAAGTGGCGGATGCCGACCCTTTGAAAATTGTATCGGCTTACGAACATTTTAAAACGGTGGCCGGAACATTGTCGTTTCCCTCGTTGTTTGGTGATGGACATGCGGCGGAGTTTATCCTGGGTGTGATGTTGAACAATCTTTCGTCAGCAGGTGGTTTTGCGGCCAGGGGTGATGGCAACGGATAGCCCGCAGCGGCAAAGCGGTTGGTCGCCTTGCGGAGGCGGGGCGACCGCAGGAAGCCCCCGCAAACGCCTGCGGGGCGTGGGAGAGGTTTTTGCGCAGGCCCGGGGCAGGTTTAGGCGACCCCGCTTTTGCAGCGAGGACTATGAGTGGACAGCCCAACGGCTTTTGCGGGCAGGCCGCCCAAAAGAAAAAGGCATACCGGTGGTTTGAAAATTTTACCTATTTTTGCCGGGTAAACAAACGTTGCGGGACCATCAGGATTTTTTTCCTCCTGCCTTTTTAAAAACGAAACCGTTTCGCCCGAAACCTGTAAACATTGAAATTTTAACCGAAAAAATGGAATATAATACCGCACGAGAAAAAATGGCTATTCCCGAATATGGACGGAATATCCAGAAAATGGTACTGCATGTTGTAAATCTTGAAGACCGCAAAGAACGGACGGCTGCGGCCCGCCGTATTGTGGAAATCATGGCCAATATGCATCCGCAGGTGCGCGAAGAGAGCGACTATCTGCATAAATTGTGGGACCACCTGTACATCATTTCCGATTTTAAATTGGATGTGGACAGCCCTTATCCGCCGCCGGAAAAAGAGGTTATTCAGCGTCGTCCGGAAAAGTTGCAATACAGCGAGAACCATATCCGTTTTAAGCATTACGGAAAACATCTTGAAAACATGATTGCCTATGTTTCGGCGTTGGAAGAAGGGCCTGAAAAAAAGGATTTGACCCTTATGATAGCCAACCAAATGAAACGGGCTTACCTGAACTGGAACCGTGATTCGGTCAGCGATAAGTTGATTCTTAAGCAGTTGGAAGAGCTGTCGGGTGGAAAACTGAAACTGGAAGAGGATGTGCAGCTGGTGGCGTCCAGTGAGGTACTGTCGGGCAATCGCAGCAAAAAGAAAAAAAACACGCAAAACAAAAACAACGGAAGACGAAAGAAATACGGTCGTAAATCCTACTGAGTATGGGTGCATTTAAGATTGTCGGAGGGAACAGACTGCAAGGGACGATTCGTCCGCAAGGTGCCAAAAATGAGGCCTTACAAGTAATTTGTGCCACCTTGTTGACCGCCGAACCGGTGGAGCTGTACAACGTTCCCGATATTCGTGATGTGAACCGGCTTATGGAGCTTTTGCAGGGCTTCGGGGTGAAGATAGATCAAATGGGGGAGGAGCGGTACCGTTTTCAGGCGGATGACTTGGATTTGGGTTATCTTGATACGGAAGATTTTTTCCAAAAAGCTACCAGTATTCGTGGAAGTATTATGATTTTGGGCCCGTTGCTGGCCCGGTTTGGCCGCGGGGTGATTCCGCAACCCGGTGGCGACAAGATTGGCCGTCGCCGGCTGGATACCCATTTTAACGGTTTGCAAAAACTGGGCGTGTCGTTTGTTTACGATGAAGCGGAAAAACGTTTTGACGTGACGGCCCCGCATTTAAAGGGCAGTACCATGTTGCTCGAAGAGGCTTCGGTGACCGGAACGGCTAACATTCTTATGGCGGCTGTCATGGCCGAAGGGAAAACCGTTATTTTCAATGCGGCCTGTGAGCCTTACCTGGTGCAATTGAGTAAGATGTTGATCCGTATGGGCGCCCATATCGAAGGGGTGGGGTCGAACCTGCTGACTGTTTACGGTGTTTCTTCGTTGAAAGGGACCACGCATACACTGCTGGCCGACATGATTGAAGTGGGCAGTTTTATCGGAATGGCGGCCATGACCCGTTCGTCACTGACCATAGCACAAACACGGCTTTCCGATTTGGGACTGATTCCTACGGTGTTTCGCCGGCTCGGCGTACGTGTGGAACAAAAGGGTGACGATATCCTTGTGCCTGCCCAGGAACATTATGCCATTGAAACGTTTATCGATGGCTCGATTATGACCATTGCCGATGCCCCCTGGCCGGGGTTTACCCCCGATTTGATCAGCATCGTTTTGGTGGTGGCTACGCAGGCCGAAGGCAGCGTGCTCATACATCAAAAGATGTTTGAAAGCCGTCTTTTCTTTGTGGACAAATTGATTGACATGGGGGCCCGTATCATTTTGTGCGATCCGCACCGTGCTACCGTTATCGGTTTGAACAACAGCCAGCCCTTACGCGGCATTCGCATGAGCTCGCCGGATATCCGGGCCGGGGTGGCCTTGCTTATTGCCGCCCTATCGGCCGAAGGAACCAGCATCATTGACAACATTGAGCAGATTGACCGGGGGTATCAGCACATCGATGAACGGTTGCGAAAACTGGGGGCTGATATTGAACGGTTGTAGTTGTTTTTTCATTGGTATGGTGGTATTCCCGTAAAGGTAAATCGTTGCGAAATAACAGCCGGTCGATGCTTCTTTGCCTGTTCCCCGCGAAATTCATTAGTTTTGCAAAAATTTGTCAGTTGCTGTTTGCGGCGGCTGTCATTCTGACGGCATAATGTTGTTGGCAGAACTTTTGTAAAGGAGATACGAACAATCTATTGGGTATTTTACAAAGGAGATAAAAATATGAGTGCAAAAAAACAAAATAAGACAAAACAACAGGAAGCTGCCGAAGATGTGACCATTGAAAACCAACCGCTGGAAGCGGAAAAGGAACAGAAAGAGGAAAAATCCGAAGCATCAAAAGGTCACGCTGAAAAAAAGAAAACCAAAAAAACTTCGGCACAGAAAAAGTTGGAAGCGCTACAGGAAAAATATGATGAACTGAACGACAAATATATGCGCCTTTATTCGGAGTTTGATAACTACCGGAAGCGTACGGCCAAAGAACGTATTGAGCTGCAAAAATCGGCCTCACGGGAGGTGATCCTCGACATCCTTCCGGTAGTGGACGATTTGGAGCGTGCCATTCAGTCGTTCGAAGAACATCACCTGAGCGAAGAAGCAAAAAAAGGTATCGAACTGATTTACAACAAACTTATGAATATTCTGCGTCAAAAAGGCCTGCAGGTCATTGAGGCCAAAGGGCAGGATTTCGATACCGATTTTCATGAGGCCATCACCAACATACCGGCACCGGAAGCCTCTTTAAAGGGAAAAATTGTGGATGTCATCCAAAAAGGATACACCCTCAACGGGAAAGTGATCCGTTATGCCAAAGTGGTGGTGGGCCAGTAAAAAATGAATACTGAAAAACCGGTTTTTTTTGAATGGGATAAAGATCCCGGAAAGGAACAATAAATATGAGTAAACGCGATTACTACGACGTGCTGGGGGTTTCGAAAGATGCTTCGCAGGCCGAAATAAAAAAGGCTTACCGGAAAATGGCCATCAAGTATCATCCGGATAAAAATCCGGACAACAAAGAGGCCGAAGAAAAATTTAAGGAGGCGGCCGAGGCTTACGAAGTGTTGAGCAACCCGGAAAAACGTGCCCGGTACGACCAGTTCGGTCATGCCGGTGTGGGAGGTGCTGCCAATGGCGGTGGCTTTAGCGGAGGTGGTATGTCTATGGAAGATATTTTCAGCCATTTCGGCGATATCTTCGGCGGGCATTTTGGCTTTGGCGGCAGCTCTTTTGGTGGCGGCGCGTCCTATGGCCGGAGTTCCGGCAGACGGCGTGTCCACAAAGGCTCTAACCTGCGGGTCAGAGTGAAACTGACCCTTGCGGAAATGGCGCACGGCGTGGAAAAAAAGATAAAAATTAAAAAATATGTACCCTGTCAGGCTTGCCATGGCACGGGTGCCGAAGCGGGCAGCCAGCCTACCGTGTGCCCTACTTGCCACGGCAGCGGCCATGTGACCCGCGTCACCAATACCTTCCTGGGACAGATGCAGACTTCTTCCACCTGTCCGCAGTGCGGCGGTGAAGGCGAAATTATTACCAAAAAATGTCCTGTTTGTCACGGGCAAGGTATTGTCAAGGCCGAGGAAGTGGTTACGGTGAACATTCCGGCCGGTGTCAACAACGGCATGCAACTGAGCCTCAGCGGGAAAGGAAATGCTGCACCCCGGGGCGGGATTCCCGGCGATTTGATAGTTTTGATTGAAGAAATCCCGCATCCCCAACTCAAACGCGATGGCAACAATTTGTTGTACGATTTGTACATCAGTTTTCCGGATGCCGCTTTGGGCACCACCGTGGAAGTGCCTACCGTGGATGGTAAAGCACGGGTGAAACTGCCGGCCGGTACGCAGGGGGGTAAGGTGTTGCGCCTGAGGGGAAAAGGCTTGCCCGATGTGAACGGTTACGGCCATGGCGATCTGTTGGTCAACGTCAACATCTGGACTCCCCGCAGCCTCTCGCACGAAGAAAAACGGATACTGGAAAAACTGAAAGAATCGCCGAACTTTAAACCCAACCCTACGGCCAAAGACAAAAGCTATTTTGACCGTATGCGCGAATTTTTTTCGTAACCCATGAAAAAACTGCAGGCCATAAATATTAGCAAGCGCTTTGAAAACCATTTGGCGCTGGACAAGGTAAGTCTTGAGATTTCGGAAGGTTCCATTTATGGCCTGCTGGGCCCCAACGGGGCGGGCAAAACAACCCTTATCCGTATCATTAACATGATTACCGTTCCCGATGAAGGGCAGGTATTGCTCGATGGGCAACCGCTCACCCCCCATGACATCATCAAAATAGGTTATCTGCCGGAAGAACGCGGCCTGTATAAAAAAATGAAAGTGGGCGAACAGGCCGTTTATTTGGCCCGTCTGAAAGGTATGCCGGCTTCCGATGCGCGTAAAAAGCTGAAATACTGGTTCGAACGTTTCGGCATGACAACCTGGTGGAACCGGAAAGTGGAAGAACTTTCCAAAGGAATGCAGCAAAAGGTACAGTTTATCGTCACCATTCTGCACGAACCCAAACTGCTTATCTTCGATGAGCCTTTCAGTGGATTCGACCCCATCAACGTAAACCTTTTGAAAGAGGAAATCCTTCACCTGCAACAACAAGGGGCAACCATCATATTTTCGACCCACAACATGGCTTCCGTGGAAGAACTGTGTGACCATATCGCTTTGATAAACAATGGAAAACTGGTACTGTCCGGAGAAATCAACGCCATCAAAGAACGGTTTAAATCCCATGTTTTTGAGGTGACCTACCGTGCCGGCGGTTCTGCCGTGGCACTTCCGCAAAATGCTTTTGAACCGTTGGACGAAACGCATCGCAACGGGGAAACCTTTTTGAAGATAAAATTGCACGACGGGGCCACAGCCAACGACTTGCTCAAAGCGGTGATGGAACAGGCCGAAATCACCTCTTTCCGTGAAATATTGCCTACGGTGAACGAGATTTTTATCCGCTTGGTCAACCAAAATAACGTAGCTTCTTAAATCCTCCGAAACCGATGGAAAAAATTCCGAATATTTACGCTTATTGCGACCGTTGGTGCGAACGGTGTGCCTTTGGCGCCCGTTGCGAAGCCTTTGCTGCTGATCCGGCGGTCAGAAAGCCCGAAAACCTGGACGCAGACGACGAAAACAACCGTCTGTTCTGGGACGACATCATGCATCAATGGCCTCAAACTGTGCAATATGTGTCGCAAAAAGCCCGTGAAACAGGGGCAGATTTCGATGATTTTCCCGGTATCAGCACCCGCGCAAAATTCGACCTTTTTCAGCGAAAAGCGGTCAACAACATGGTACTGAAAGCGGGTCGCAAATACGAAGACCTTGTGGATGATTTTTTGGACGGACAGGCTGATGCCGGTACCATTGCCATGGATGAACTCACACCGGGTTCTGTTTTCAAACTGCAAAGCGATGCTCTTTCGGACAGCGAAAAACAACAGGCCGATCAACTCCTGGCCGTTGTCATGCGTTACCAGCTGCAGCTTTATCTGAAACTGTCGCGCGCCTATTATTCAAAAGGCCGTGAAGCCGAAGAAGGTGCGAATGGTGCCGGTGCCCGCGAGTCGGATGGTACGGCCAAAGTGAGTATCATGCTGATACAGCGGTCATTGGTAGCCTGGCACGGGTTGCAACGATATTTTCCGCAACAGACTGCCTCCATCGATGAAATCCTCTTCTTGCTCATGCGTATCTTGCACCGCCTGCAAAAGGAATTCCCCCATGCCGAAACTTTTGTCCGTCCCGGTTTTGATGTGTAGTACCCTCTGATGTGCCGGATCGATGGATAGAAGATGAGGCGCCGGGGATGGTTGTATATGATTTTTTGGGTGGCGGACGGTGTCTCCGCTTTATTCCGGCAGCCGGAAAACGGTGTTTCGCTACGGCGGCTCACGAGCTTCTCTTGTCGCTGTCAGCCGCCTGCTGCACATCCGTTTCCGGCTGCCGGCGATGCCGCTGCGGCTCCCAAAGGGACTCCTACGGAGACCTGCCACGGGGTTTTCGTTACCTATCCATGATTTTTGCCTTTTCCGCTGTTAAAAAGGAACAAACATCAAAAATTTCCTTTATTTTTGTATGTAAGATATGTACATGATTTAAATATAAAAAATACGGCTATGTTACATTTAAGAAATCCATTTATCATGGCGCTTGTCAAGCTGGGGTACAGCGATGGAACGGGCGTAGTGACCCAACGGCATATCGATTTTTACGGGCCGAGGAGCCGGCATGCAGGGGCCGTTACCCTCGAACCGCTCTACATGGATGCCGGTTTGCGCGAATTGCCTACCCAGCTCGGTATTGATAACGATAATAAAATCGAAGGTCTCAAAAAACTGACCGGTTTGATTCATGGCAACGGGGCCAAAGTTATTGCCCATATCAACCATCCCGGAAGGATGGCCAATCCGAAAATTCCGGGCAACTACCATTGGTCGTCCACCGGTAAAGCTTGCGAAACCGGTGGCGCCGTGCCTAAAAAAATGGACCGTTCCATGATGGAAAAAGTCATCCGCATGCATGTAGAGGCTGCGCAACGTGCCCAAAAAGCAGGTTTCGACTTTGTAGAATTGCAAACCGGCCACGGCTATTTGCTGGCGCAGTTTTTATCGCCCGCCGTCAACGACCGGACAGATGATTACGGTGGGAGTCTTGCAAACCGGATGCGTTTTCCGCTGGAAGTCATCAAAGCAGTGATACAAGCGGTGGATATTCCCGTTATTGCCCGCATCAGCGGCGATGAAATGATTCCCAACGGGTTTCACCTTGATGAAATGCTGGTGTATGCCAAAGAACTCGAAAAAGCGGGTGTTGCGGCACTGCATGTCATTGCCGGTACGGCCTGCGGAACACCGCCGTGGTTTTTCCAGCATATGTTTATTCCCAAAGGAAAAACCTGGGAACTGGCGGGGAAGATAAAACAGCAGGTATCGGTTCCGGTGATTTTTCTCGGCCGTATCCATTCGGCCGAAGATATTCAAACCATTCGCGATAAATATCACGGAGAATATTTTGCCCTTGGCCGTGCGTTGGTGGCCGATCCCGACTTTATCGGTAAGTACCTTGGTATGGTGGAAGGTGCCATTCGTCCCTGTATGGCCTGTTCCGAGGGTTGCCTCGGTGGGGTAAAAGCCGGAAAAGGCTTGGGATGTGTGGTCAACCCGCGGGTGAATACCGGTCTGCCCGAATTGCAAAAAGCCTCCGTAAAGAAACGTTATGCCGTGGTGGGCGGTGGCCTTGCCGGTATGCAAACAGCCCTCAGCCTGAAAGAAAAAGGACACGATGTGGTACTGTATGAAAAAGAAGCACTCGGAGGACAGTTTAATCTGGCTTATCTTCCACCCAATAAAGAAAGTCTTAAAGACATTGTGGATTATTATCAAACCGAACTTGACCGGATGCAGGTCGTGGTGAAAAAAGAAGAAGCAACACCCGAAAAACTGCGGAACGGTTCGTTTGATGGGGTGGTGATGGCGACGGGTGCCGTACCCGCCGTGCCGCCCATCAAAGGACTGAAAAAATACTATTGGACCGAATTTCTCGAAGAGGAACATCTGCCCCATGACAAGAAAGTGCTGGTGGTGGGCGGCGGTCTCATTGGCATGGAGGTGGCCAGCAAGTTGGTGGATAATGGAAACAAAGTGGTTATTGTGGAAATGCTCGACGAAATTGCCCGCGGCATGGAAATGATTGAAAAAGCCATGACATTGAAAAAGCTACAGGCCAAAGGGGCCGAAATTATCACCCGTTATGTGGTTACCGAAGTGAAGGATTCCGAAGTAAAAATATCCGGAGAAGCAGGCGAACGGGTGTTGACCGGTATCGATCACATTGTGGTGGCCACCGGCATGCGCCCTTACCATCCGTTTGAAAAAGAGGAAGGATTGCCCCCCGTTTATGTTGTGGGCGATGCCCAAAAAGTGGGGAAAGCACAGGAAGCCATTCGCGAGGCTTATGCGTTGGCACTGAAACTATAAAACGCTTTTTGGTGAATACACCAAGCCGTTACGAACATTTCCGTAACGGCTTGCTTTTTGTTTCCTGACCATTATACGTCGGTTTCGGCAAAAAATTGGTAAAACCGGACAATGGTTTCGATGCCTTTATAAAAATGGTCCAACGGATAATTTTCGTTGGGCGAATGTATGGCATCCGATTCCAGTCCGAAACCCATTAAAATGGATTTTATCCCCAGCACTTTTTCAAAGGTAGAGATGATGGGAATGCTGCCGCCGCTCCGGGTAGGAATGGGGCGTTTCCCGTAAACTTCTTCGTATGCCCTTTCGGCAGCTTTGTATGCCGGCAGATCAATGGGGCAAACATAGGCTTGCCCGCCGTGCAGATAACGCACTTTTACCTTTACCGACGGAGGGGCCATCCGTGTAAAATGCTCTTCAAAAAGCCGGGCGATTTTTTCGTGGTTTTGGTTGGGAACCAGCCGGGAGGATACCTTGGCATAAGCTTTTGAAGGCAACACGGTTTTTGCTCCTTCGCCCGTATAACCGCCCCATATTCCGCAAACGTCAAACGAGGGACGTATGCCGGTCCGCTCCAGGGTGGTGTAACCTTCTTCGCCCTGTAAAGCCTCTACGCCAATGGCTTTTTTATATTCTTCTTCGTCGAAAGGGGCTTCGTTGAGCAATTTTCTTTCGGCGGGCGAAACTTCCGTCACATCGTCATAAAATCCCGGCAGTGTAACCCGATGACGGTCATCGGTCATGGCGGCAATCATTTTCGACAATACGTTGATGGGGTTGGCAACCGCACCGCCAAAAAGGCCTGAGTGCAGGTCGCGGTTCGGACCGGTAACCTCTACTTCCCAATAGGCCAGGCCACGCAATCCCACCGTAATGGAAGGAATATCAGAAGCCATCATGCCCGTATCCGAAACAAGAATAATGTCGGCTTGCAACATCTCTTTGTGGGTTTCACAAAAGGCCCCAAGATGGACCGACCCGATTTCTTCTTCCCCTTCAAGCATAAATTTGACATTTACCGGCAGGTTGCCGGTTTTTGCCAGTGTTTCAAAAGCTTTGGCGTGCATAAATCCCTGGCCTTTGTCATCGTCGGCACCGCGACCCCATATTTTTCCATTTCTCACTTCCGGCTCAAAGGGGGGCGAGTGCCACAATTCCACCGGATCTACCGGCATAACATCGTAATGCGCATAAACCAAAACAGTGGGTTTTGCCGGATCAACCACCTTTTCGCCGTACACCACAGGATTTCCCCCGGTGGACATGACTTCCGCTTTGTCAACGCCCGCGTTTAACAAAATTTGACGGTAATATTCGGCAGCTTTTATCATATCCGCTTTGTGCTCCGGTTCCGAGCTAATCGAAGGAATACGCATCAAACCGAAAAGTTCATCCAGAAAACGTTTCTTGTGGGTTTCAATGTATTTTTGAACAGCATCCATATCTTTTAAAATTTAAAAGTTTTAAAAGTACACATTTTTCTCCTCTTCAGCCATCCGGTAAAGGGTGAAAAAAGTATGCTTTAAAAGAAAGTTGTTTAAAGTTTACCTTATATAACGTATTATCAATCAGCAAATAAATACCTAATATTCCCCTTTTGGAAGGGGTGTAGGGGTAGGTATAAAAAAAAAGACATTTATTTACTGATTGACCAGGTTCTTAGCAAATTTTCGTTTTGAAAACTTTAAACAACTTCAAGATATTTTCAAGGAAAAAACGGCGGATGGCACTTCTTTTAAAAAAACTGAAAAATAATTATGGTATTGACCAGCATGTGGAATAACATGCTGTAAACCAAGCCGTGTTTCATGCGGATATATCCAAGCAGAAAGCCAAGGACTATTTGCGGGCCGGCAAGGATGGGGGACAAAGCCAAAATCAGCCACGGATGGCCGGTAAAATTGGTGGCATGACCAAGTCCGAAAACCAGCGAAGAGGCATAAAAGAAAAATTTGAAATGCTTCTGGATAAATGAGGCCATGTTTTCTCTTTTGAACAAGGACAACGAAGTGCCTAAAATAAATAAGAGAGCAGCTGAACCAAAAATAAAATAGGGCCTCGGATGTCCTGTTGTGTTGTTCAGTAAAAAAAAGGTCAGGGTAATGAAAAGTAAAACGATGTTTACGGTTTTGAATTTTAACCAGGAGCGGAATAGTATTTCTTCCAGCACAGGTCCGATCATAACCACATAGAGTATCTCAACGGCTGTGGAGTGAAAAGGGAGCGGTGTTCTTTTGATATGTGCCAATAGGACAATGATGGCAGCGAAGAAGCCTATTCCTATCGCAATGATAAAGTACGAAATAAAGAGAAAGAGGAATAAAGAAAATTTCGGTTTCTCATTTTTGCAGATAACCGGGTTTTTAAGATAATTCAATAAATCATCATACATGAGATGCGTTTTCATGGAAACGTTTCCGTTACGGACACGCTTTGTAATGCGGTTTTCGTAAAAGAAGACGTTTGGCTTTGTTTTTACAAAAGAAAGAAATTGGCCGGGAAAACGGCTTTCCGAAATGAAAATTTAACATTCTTTTGAAGACTTTCTCTGTTTTTGGGGTACTTTTGT
>CAYYRE010000022.1:0-25683 GCA_964473895.1 uncultured Lentimicrobiaceae bacterium
TTTTTTTTGCAAACCCTTTATCATTAAATAAATCGTAATGAAAACTTTTTTCTTTTTTATTCGCCGGGCGTTGCCCTTGCTGATGCTGTTCTTCATTTTTTCTTGTAACAACAATCCCAAAAACACGGCTGTGAAAAATTGGGTGACCCGTTATTCTGCCGGGAACCATTTTCAACCGGAGGCTCCTGTTACGGTTACTTTTACCAAAGATTTGCCGTTGTTTAAAAATCTTTCGGAAGAAGAAAAAGACCACGTCATTACTTTTCAGCCGCAGGTAAAAGGTCACCTGTTCCGGATGGCCGGAAAAACCTTGTTGTTTCAACCTGAAAAACCATTAGATTACAACCGGACTTACAAGGTAACGGTTCATCTTGATAAATTGTTTCCACATCCCGGTGTCAGTACTTTCCGGTTTACGTTAAAAACGGCGCCGCTCGAGGTAAACATGAAAATCAACGGAATGGTTCCGTATATGGCCGGTCGAAAATCGTTCGTCCGGCTCAACGGAACACTTACGGCATCGGGAAATTTGGATAGGAATAAAATAAAAAAGGCTTTGTCGGCCCGCGAGGGCGATAAACGTCTCCCTGTCAAACTTGTTTCCCCGGCCGGTAGTGATGAAGTACAATTTACGGTGGACAGCATCGAACGCACCGACAATGCCCAGCAAATTGAGATCCATTTTGATGGTAACCTGTTGGGAGCTTCCGGCATCATTACAAAGAAATACACGGTACCTTCCCTTAAAAAATTCACTTTTCTGCAATATAACCTGGTGGATAAGCCGCAAATTTATTTACAACTTGTTTTTTCGGACCGTTTAGATCCGCAACAAAATCTGAAAGGGCTCATTTATTTTGCCGATGGGATTCCCGTGAACCTGAACAGAAAAAACAATACGGTACAGGTCTATTTAAAAAACAAACCCGACGGAAGTCATAAGCTGATACTGAAAAAAAATATTCGCAGCATACATGGTGCCACACTCCCTTCGGATGTTACCCTGGAGCCCTATTTTAAAATGGCGCCGCCGCAGGTACGTTTTGTGGGTAAAGGAAACATTCTTCCCGGCAAGGAAAAATGGATAATTCCGTTTCAGGCGATCAACCTCCGTGCCGTCGATGTGGTTGTTTTTAAAATTTATGCCAACAATGTGAAACAGTTTTTACAGGACAACCGTTTGAGCAATGGCGACAGCTGGACATTACATAAGGTAGGCGAATATATCCTGCACAAAAAGATTTCCTTAACCGGTCCTAACGAAAAAGCCGATAATCAATGGAAAACTTACGCCATCGACCTCAGTAAAATGGTCAACGCCGATCCGGGTGCCATTTACCGTGTCAGTTTGCGGTTTCGTAAACCGTATGCTACCCTGGAATGTACACTTGCCGACACAGTGCAAGACTTTGCCGACAGTACCGACTACTATGCTTCCGGATATTATTATCCGCCAAAGTATCAGTGGACAAAAAGAAATGACCCGTGTGATCGCTCCTATTACACTTCGGGCAAGTTTAAAGCAAGAAACTTTCTGGCTACCAATATCGGATTGACCGTAAAAAATTCTGCCGGCGGCAAATACTTTGTTTTTGCCCGCGACATTCTTTCCGACAAGGCCCTGGACAAAGTAAAGCTGACATTTTACAGTTATCAAAACCAACCGCTTGCCACTGTTACCACCAATACACGGGGCGAAGCGGTGGCCACAGTGGACAAAAAGCCCTATTTGCTGGTAGCCCGTTGGGAAAAACAGTTTGCCTATCTGAAACTTTCGGGAGGCAATGCTTTGTCGTACAGCAAATTTAATGTTTCGGGTACAGAAGCCAAAAACGGTTTAAAAGGGATGATCTTCGGCGAAAGGGGTGTTTGGCGCCCGGGAGATACGCTGCATTTGACTTTTGTTTTGCAGGACCTGAAAAAATCACTGCCTGCAGGTTATCCGGTGCGCTTTGCCGTGTGGAATGCCCGCAACAAAAAAATATTTACAGAAACTTCCACACGGGGAACCAATGGTTTTTATGTTTTTAAAGTCCCTACCCGGCCGGATGCCCCAACGGGTTTATGGCATGCCGAAGTTCGGATTGGAAACCAACGGTTTACAAAAAACCTGCGTATCGAAACCGTACTTCCCAACCGGTTGAAAATTCACATGACGACGTCCGCCGGCAGATTCTTTCCCGGCGGGAGCAAATGGCTGTCGCTGCAATCGGTATGGCTAAACGGCGGAGTGGCTTCGGGGCTGAAAGCACAGGTTACCGAAACCATCCGGGCCCGCAAAACCACTTTTAAGGGATACCGCTCCTATGTTTTTGATGATCCGTCCAAAAGCTTTTATTCCGATGAACGGGAAGTGTTCAACGGAAAACTGGACAGCCATGGCAATGCCCGTTTTCAGGTGGTACTCCCTGACAAAAACGGCCTTCCGGGTATGCTGAACCTCACTTTTGTGGCCAAAGTTTTTGAAGCGGGCGGCCGTTTCAGCATCGACCAAAAAAGCTTTGCTTATGTGCCATTCAAAACATTTGTCGGGCTGGAAGTGCCACAAGCCTCCTCCGGCTCCGGCGGATATCTCGAAACAGGTCAAAAACAACCGTTTGAAGTGGTTACATTGAACAGCAACGGACAAAAAGTTTCGGTGAAGAACCTGAAAGTTGAAATCTTCAAACTGGAATGGAGCTGGTGGTACAACAGCAACAACAGCCGGCTGGCTACCTACATCAGCCGGAATTTTCAAAGCAGGGTCTTTGTCAAAACGATAAATACCATCCAAGGGAAGGGGCGCTTTTATTATCAAGTGGATTATCCCCAATGGGGAAGATATTTTATCCGGGTTACCGATCCCGTCAGCGGGCACAGTACCGGTGCCATTGTTTATTATGACTGGCCTTCTTCATACGGCCGGCAAAACCGCATGCAGGGTGGTGCCACTTTGCTGGGACTCTCCACCGGACAACCCAAGTACCATCCCGGCGATGAGGCCACCATAAGTTTTCCTGCTCCGGCCGGTGCAAAAGCCCTCATCAGTATTGAGAAAAACGACAAAGTGCTTAAAACCTGGTGGGTGGACACGCAGGAGAAAGAAACACAGGTTCGGTTTAAGATTACTCCCCAAATGGCGCCCAATGTTTACGTTTCCGTATCGGTAATACAACCCCATTTACAAACGGTTAACGACCTTCCGATCCGGTCGTATGGTGTTGTCCCCGTGATGGTGGACGACCCGCAGACGTTCCTGAAACCGATTATTTCGGTACCCGGGAAAATTAAACCGGACAGTAAATATCAAATCAAAGTACGTGAAGCCGGAGGCCGGTCCATGACATACGTATTGGCTGTGGTGGATGATGGGTTGCTGGACCTGACCCACTTTAAAACTCCCTCGCTGCACGGTTATTTTTACCGGAAAGAAGCGCTGGCTGTCAATACCTGGGATTTTTACAACGATGTGATCGGTGCTTATGGCCTCAGGTTATCACAGGTTTTTGCCATTGGCGGCGGTAATGCGGTGAAGGAACTCAGCCGGAAAAAACTCAACCGTTTCCGTCCGGTGGTTACTTTCCTCGGGCCGTTTGTTCTTCCCAAAGGAAGCAAAGGCCGGGTACATTACCTGAAAATGCCCAATTATGTCGGCTCCGTCAGAGTCATGGTGATGGCCGGAAACGGAAAAGGTGCTTACGGTTCGGCCCAAAAAACAGTAACGGTAAAACAACCCCTCATGGTGTTGGCTTCCCTGCCGCGCCAGTTGGTACCCGGCGAAACCCTCCGTTTACCGGTAACTGTTTTTGCCATGGAAAACAACGTTAAAAATGTACGGTTGAACGTGTCGGCCAACAAGCTGTTTAAAGTGATACAAAAACCGGGCGAAGTGGTGTTCCGGCATCCGGGACAAAAAATGGCGTACATCACCTTAAAAGTATCTTCTGCAGAAGGTATTGGAAAAGTAAAAATTACGGCTGTTTCCGGAAAAGAAAAAGCCTCTTACGATGTTTCGCTGCGTGTCCGCAATCCCAACCGCAGGGTTTATCATACGGAAAACTTTGCTTTGTCTCCCGGAAAATCGGTCAGGACCAAACCGCAGTTTATTCCCGGAACCGCAGATCCCCGTTTTGTTTTTTCCGTTTCACGCATTCCGGCCATTCGTTTGGAAAAACGGGTACAGTATCTCATTCAATACCCTTTCGGATGTGTTGAACAGGTTGTTTCTTCGGCTCTTGCCCAGTTGTATCTGGGCCGGTTGACGCAACTATCGGATCAGGAAGAGAAGACCATCGAAAAAAACATCAACAATGTGATTTCACGGCTTTCGGGATGGCAGGCATACAGTGGCGGTTTTTCGTATTGGCCCGGAGGATCTGCGGTAAGCGACTGGGGAACCAGTTATGCCGGACAGTTTTTGTTGCTGGCAAAAGAGGAAGGATATTATGTCCCGGCGGATTTGTTCGATGCCTGGGTGGTTTATCAGCAAAAAGCAGCCAATGCCTGGGATGAAAAACCGGACCGTTCCGGCCGGTACACTCATGACCTAAACCAAGCCTACCGGCTTTATACGCTGGCACTGGCCGGTAAACCGGTAATGAGCGCCATGAACCGCATGCGCGGGATGACGGGGCTTTCGCCCGCCGCTACGCTACGGCTTGCGGCTGCCTATGCCCTGCTAAACGAAAAAACGACTGCACAACGCCTTATCCGCAATGTCCGGTGGAATTCATCCGGAGAACCGGCCTATTGGAGAAACAATTTCGGCTCTTCCGTACGTGATGAAGCACTTGCCCTGGAAACCTATTTACTGACCGGTGATAAAGCCACGGCGTTCCGGATTTTTAAATCGGTCACCAAAGCCTTGGGCAGCGACCGCTGGATGAGTACACAGACAACTGCTTTCGCCCTTTATTCCGTTGCATTGTTTGCCGGCAAAAACACCCATGGTACGCCGTTTACCTTTGTGTATAAATACGGCAAAACAAAAACCGCTGCAAAGTCCGGCAAACCGGTTTTTGTTAAGAAAATGACACCGTTGTCAGGGAAACCGCTCGTGGTGGACAATACCTCAGGACAAACCCTGTTTTTGGATGTGGAAACTTCGGGGATACCCCTTCCGGGGAAAATGGTTAACCAACAACAAAACCTGAACATGAAAGTTTCCTGGTTTGATATGAACGGACAGGTAATTTCTCCCGACCACCTTTCCCAGGGGAAAGATTTTTATGCCAAGGTGGAAGTTTATAACCCCACATTGCGCAATTACGATCATTTGGCGCTCAGTTTTGTGGTCCCCTCGGGTTGGGAAATCCTGAACACGCGACTGCTGGACCTTGGCAACGGGCTTCATTCTTCACCTTCCGATTATATTGACATCCGGGATGATCGGGTGAATGTTTTTTTCCGACTCGATTACAAAAGGAAAAAGCAATTTTACATTTTGCTCAATGCGGCATATCCCGGGCATTATTTTATGATTCCGGCCGGTTGCCGTGACATGTACGATCACACGGTACAAGCCGTTGTCGGCGGAGGTACGGTGGACGTGGTTCAAGAATAAGGTCTGACAATTTTCCGGAAAACGCTACCGTTTTCCGGAGCAACAATAATGAGTAAACCGGTTTTTCCTTTCGGGGATGTGGTTTTGTCATTCTTCTTTTACAGGGTTGTTTTTCACCTGAAGGAGAATCTGTTGAAATGCCTTTTGGTGGTGAAAACCGGAAAAATAAGGGTTTCCCAGCAACCTTTTGGTATCGTGAAATCCCTTTTCGGCCGCTTTTTGCAGCAAGGGAAGTACTTGTGATTTTTTTCCCGTCATAGCCGCTTGTTCCGCTTTTAAAAACCACACCTCCGGGTTTCCGGGATCTACGGTTTGGTAAATCATCAAATATTTCGCAGCCATTTCGGGTTGACGGTTGTTCAGACTCCCTGAGGCATACAAATAAGCCATAAGGCTCAGGTAGTTGTTCAGTCTTTCTTCCATTTGCTTTTGCAATGGTTGGGCCGCTGTGGTTTTTCGTTGGTTGAGTTGTGCCAGCGCCGTTTTCCACCAGGTGGCATCACGACTTTTCAAGGCTTCCGAATAAATCTGTTGCCAATGTAGTTCATCCTTTTTTAAAGTGGCTTGTAATTCCCGTATCTTTTTCAGCGAATGGTTATGTTGTAATCTTTTCAAGTCTTTTTGAAAGGTATGGATATCGGTTAATCCATCCAGAAAATTTACCGCCTGTTGTGTTACCCTCCATTGTTTTAGTAAATTACCTGCTGCAGCGTATTTTTTGATTTCTTTTTGAAAAGTTTTTTTCCATCGGGAAATTGCTTCCGGATCTTTCGGTATCAATCCGCGACGCATGGCATCGGTTTGCAAAAACCCAAAGGCTTTTTTCATGGTGGCAAGAGGTGGCCACTGGTGATGCCCGTCAAAAATGAGCAAACAATGGTGCCATCCGGCTTTTTGCAACGCTTCGGAGAGTTGTTTCATTTCCAAATAGTTGAAATCGGTATTTCCCACAACACCTGCCCAGGCCAATGTTTTGTTCGACACTTGCCGAACTTGGGGAAAACCGGCAGCACATCCAATGGTTCCTGCAATACCGGGATTCGATAAACCAATACCGGCGGCTACACGGGCACCACCCGAAAATCCTCCTGTGTAAATGCGAAGGGCATTTAAAGGAAAGCGTTTTTCCACATCCGCCATAAAATGATAGATCAAGCGGTTTCGTTGCGGGGAAGAAAGTCCGTTTTTCAGGTTGTTGGAGGCTGCCAAAATGAATCCGAAAGTATCGGACAGCGACTGGTAACGTTTTACGGGCAACCATCCCCGGGCATGGGCATCAAATAGGAAAAGCACAGGAAATCTTTTTCCGGGGGTGTAATTTTGTGGCAGCCGTAAGGCATACGTTTCTCCCGGGTATCGGGTACATTTTACCGAATCGTAAACCACTCCGGGTAGAAAACGTTTTTCTGATAAAGGTTTTTTTCCGGATGTGGTTGGGTGTTGGCACGACAGAAACAAAAAAGAAAATAGTACGAAAAGCCCCCAACCCGGCCGGAAGAAATCGGAATGTTTCATTTTGCAACTCTTTTTCCCTGACAGAGGTTGTCAACAGCGTATGGACCACGAATGTGCAGATTTATTACTTTTGCACAAACAAAAAAATACGGCTTTGACACCTTTTTCCCAAATATCCTCCATCAAAAGTTCATTCAAAGATAGAAATTTCCATTGGACGGGAACACTCTTTGGGCTTTTGTTTTTGATGTTTTTTTCTTCCTGCGGCGTCTATTCTTTTACGGGAGCATCCGTTCCTGCCGGTGCCAAAACCATGTCGATTCAATATTTTCCCAACAAAGCGGACCTGGTAGAACCCACATTAAGTGCAGTGTTTACCAATGCTTTGCGTGACAGGTTTACCTCCCAGACCAATTTAAAAATGGTGGAAAAAAACGGAGACATTAACCTGGAAGGAGAAATCGTATCGTACAAAATTACCCCGGTAGCTATTCAGGGTGACCAAACGGCCGCCCTCAACCGGCTGACCATATCCGTGAATGTCCGTTATACCAGCAAGCAAGACCCTTCGAAAGATTTTGAAACCACTTTTTCGCAATACCGCGATTATAGTGCCACCGATAATTTTGATAGCATCAAAGCCGATTTGATCAAAAAAATTGTGGATGATCTGACCGATAATATTTTCAATAAAGCGCTGGCCAACTGGTAATCAAAACTTTGTTAACTTCGCATTATGAACAAGGAGCAATTTACCTTATACCTGCAGCATCCCCAAAAGCTGGAAGATGCTTCGCTGCCGGAGCTTATGGCGTTGGTAAAAGACTTTCCGTATTGTTCCTCGGCACACGTGCTGCTGACACTGAAACTGTTTCTCGATAAAAATGTTTTGTATGATGCCGAATTAAAAACAACCGCTGTTTATGCGGGAAACCGGCGCATATTAAAAAAGCATATCGACCGGTTAAACGATGCTTCCGTGCGGATTGTATTGCCGGATGAAGAAGTTACCGCCCCGGTTGAAAAGGAAACCCTGCCGCCGGAGGAAAAACAGGAGCCCCATGCTCCTGTGAACCAGAGAAAAATAACACCTGCCGGAAAACCGGAAGATGAAAGCCGGTCGTACACCATCGAAGAGCTGAAAAAAATTATCGAAGATCGTATTCGTGAAATTGAAGCCGAAAAAGCCGAAAAGAAAAAACAGACCAAAACAAAGCAAAAACCGCGTTCGAAACAAGAAATCATTGATGCGTTCATTCAAGAACAGCCGGTTATGCCGGCTCCCAAAAGTACCTTTTACAATCCGGTAGAATATGCCAAACGCAGTGTGGTTGACCAGGAGAACATCATAAGCGAAACGCTGGCCAATATTTACCTCGGGCAGGGGCATTACGAAAAGGCCATTCATATGTATGAAAAATTAATTTTGAAATTTCCGGAAAAAAGTAGTTACTTTGCAGCCCTTATTGAAAAAGCGAAAAAGAACATAAACCATTAAACATTACGAAGATGTATATTTTCATTTCCATACTCATTTTGATCGTGTGTATCCTTTTGGGATTAATTGTTTTGGTACAGAATCCCAAAGGGGGCGGTTTGGCAGCCAATTTCGGCGCCGGAAACCAGTTTATGGGTGCCCGTCAGACAGCTGATTTCCTTGAAAAAGCCAGTTGGACGCTGGCCGTGGTGTTGCTGTTGCTCAGCCTGAGCGCCACCATGATTATCCCGCGCGGCGGTGCAAAAGCCAATATGCAGGACACCGAGCTGCAAAACAAGATCAACAACATTAAACAACCGGCCGTTGATTTTCAGGCGCCACCCATGCAACAGGCTCCGCAAAACAACAAAAAACCGGCAAAAAAGAAATAGCGGTTTTTTCGAACCCCATAAAAAATGTCAGAATGTCATAAGCGTTCTGACATTTTTTTTATGCCCCCACTTTGGCATAATATGTGACAGATAAGCAGCAGTTCAAAATTTTTAACGAAAAACAGAGAGAGATTATGGATAAGTTGAACATTAAACCGCTTGGAGACAGGGTGGTTGTCGAACCTGCTCCGGCAGAAGAAAAAACAGCCAGCGGTATCATCATTCCTGATACAGCCAAAGAAAAACCGCAACAGGGTACCGTTGTGGCAGTTCCTGATGACGATAAAGACAATAATATCAAGGTGAAAACCGGTGACCGCGTGCTTTACGGAAAATATGCCGGAACCGAAATCACCATCGATGACAAAGAGTATCTCATCATGAACCAGTCGGATATCCTCGCAATCATTTAAAAATCAAGAAAATTAGTAATAACAATAAAAATCTGAGAAAATGGCAAAAGACATTTTATTTAATTTAGAAGCAAGAGAAGCCCTTAAAAAAGGAGTGGATGCATTAGCTGATGCAGTAAAAGTTACATTAGGACCAAAAGGAAGAAATGTCATTATTGATAAATCATTCGGTGGCCCGCAGGTGACCAAAGACGGTGTGACCGTGGCCAAAGAAATCGAATTGCTGGACCCTGTTGAAAACATGGGTGCCCAAATGGTAAAAGAAGTGGCCTCGAAAACCAACGACCTCGCCGGTGACGGAACCACTACCGCTACCGTACTGGCCCAGTCGATTGTCGCTACCGGATTGAAAAACGTGACCGCCGGCGCCAATCCCATGGATCTGAAACGGGGCATCGACAAAGCCGTTCAGGAAGTGATTCAATCGCTGAAAGATCAGACCCAGGAAGTGGGCGACCACAAAGAAAAAATCGAACAGGTGGCATCCGTTTCGGCCAACAACGACCATGCAATTGGTGAACTGATTGCCGAAGCCGTGGGTAAAGTAAAAAAAGAAGGTGTCATCACCATCGAAGAATCCAAAGGTATTGAAACTTATGTGGATGTGGTGGAAGGTATGCAGTTTGACCGTGGTTACATTTCGCCTTATTTTGTAACCGATACCGAAAAAATGCAGACCGTTTACGAAAATCCTTACATCCTGATCCACGACAAGAAGATTTCGGTAATGAAAGATCTGCTGCCCATTCTGGAAAAAGCAGTACAAAGCGGAAAACCGTTGTTGATCATTGCCGAAGATATTGAAGGCGAAGCATTGGCCACCCTGGTGGTAAACCGCCTGCGTGGTTCGTTGAAAGTGGTGGCCGTGAAAGCTCCCGGTTTTGGCGACAGAAGAAAAGAAATGCTTGAAGATATTGCCATTTTGACCGGTGGTACCGTGATTTCCGAAGAAAAAGGATACAAACTCGAAGACGCTACGCTCGATATGCTGGGTGAAGCCGAAAAAATCACCATCGACAAAGAAAATACCACCATTGTCAGCGGAAAAGGTGCCAAAGAAAACATTGAAGCCCGCGTGGCCCAAATCAAAGCTCAGATTGAAATTACCACTTCCGATTACGACAAGGAAAAACTGCAGGAACGCCTTGCCAAACTGGCCGGTGGTGTGGCTGTGATTTATGTAGGCGCTGCCAGCGAAGTGGAAATGAAAGAGAAAAAAGACCGTTTTGAAGATGCGTTGGCTGCCACCCGTGCCGCTATCGAAGAAGGATTTATCCCCGGCGGTGGTGTGGCTTTTATCCGGGCCATCAAAGCGCTCGACAAACTGGAAGGCGAAAACGAAGACCAAAATATTGGTATCGCCATTGTCAAACGTGCTTTGGAAGAACCGTTGCGCCAGATTGTTGAAAATGCCGGTCTGGAAGGCTCTGTTGTTGTCAACGAAGTGAAAAACGGTAAAGCTGATTACGGTTTCAATGCCCGCACGGAGAAATACGAAAACCTGATTAAAACCGGCGTGATTGATCCGACCAAAGTAACCCGTGTGGCTTTGGAAAATGCCGCTTCGATTGCCGGTATGTTGTTAACTACCGAATGTGTATTGAGCGAACACAAAGAAGAAAATGCTCAGGCTCCTGCCATGCCTCCGATGGGTGGTGGCGGAATGCCCGGAATGATGTAAAAATTCCTCCGCATAAAAAAAGGCTGCCTCAACGAGGCGGCCTTTTTTATTTTCTGCCGTAATCGGCGGGAATTTCACCCCAAAGCCGGGTTTCCCATTTCAGAATAGGAATATCGCCCGTTTCATTTTCCTTGAGCCATTTCAAAGCATTGTGAACAGCCCGCAGCAGTTCCTGGTTTTTACTTGTCCATTTCAGCTTGGTATTGATTTGTTTTTTTCTGACCCAGGCAATGGCTGTACGCGAATCGGAATAGATGGGCATTTTCAACTTGTTCTTTTTTAGCCAGGCCAGTGCCAGTACAATGGCTAAAAATTCTCCGATGTTTACGGTTCCTTGTTCATACGGACCACGCCGGAAAATTTCGGTACCGGTGTCGGTATATACGCCACGGTATTCCAAAATACCCGGATTGCCTTTGCAGGCCGCATCTACCGAAAGGCTATTCAAAATGGGCTTACGCTCGGTGGTCAGCTCTTGCAGGTTTTTCTTTCCTTTCAGTTCCCGGATTTCCTCGTAAGATTTTTCAAAGGCCTTTTGGGCCTCTTCCATCGACGAAAACGATTTGTATTGTGCCCGTTCGAAACCCATCACCTGTTCTTTGCAAGCTTCCCAGCTTTTGTAAATTCCCGGACGAAAACCCCGCCACACCACATAAAACTTCGGTTTGTTTTTCCTTTTTGTCATCGAAACAAAAATAAAACCTTTTTCGGTTCACCGTATAATTTCTGCACCTGTCGGAATGAAACCTAACTAAACCAGTTCCAGCGTCCGCTGGGTCTTCCTACTATTCCACTTTATCACCAATAGTTCCAGCGTCCGCTGGGACTTGGCCTGTCCTTCTTCCCTCTTCGCCCATCGTCCGCCGTCAACAAGACTAACTCTTCACTTTGCCTGCCGATTTTAAATGGCATCACTGCCGGTTTCTGTAAAAGATTCCCTAAGTTTGCTTGATTTTTTACCGAATCCAAAAAGTAAGATTATGAAACGAACATGAATTTTATTCATCATAAAATACACACAGAAATATGATGAAAAAAATACATGTGAGAGCGAAGCGGTTCCATGTGTGCAGAAATTTTGGAATTGCTTTATTTTTAACGAATTACAAAATTTTAAACGCATGAAAAAAATATTCTTTTCGGCAATCTTTATGTTTTTTGCCGTTTCGGTGTCGTTGCAGGCACAGGAAAAAATGATGACCGCCAGGGATGCCTCGTATCTCAATCCGGCGTTGTTTCCCAAAAGAATGGCCCAATTGCAATGGATGGGCCGGACAGACAATGTTGTTTTTGCAAAAAAGAACAAACTTTTTATGGCCGATGCTGCTAAGGGAAAGACGGTACTGCTGTTCGACAAAGCAACATTAAACCGCGATCTTGCCAGGGCAGGTTACGATACGCTTCAATATTTCCCCCGGTTACGTTTTACGGCTTCCGGAAAAGTTGATTTTGCAACAAAGAGTAACTTTTACGTTTACGATTACCGGCAGCATGTGGTGAAAAAAGTGAACAGTATCCCCGATACGGCGCAAAATATTTCCTTTAACGAAAAGACAAACCGTGTGGCTTTTACCCTGAAAAACAACTTGTATTTCGCCGAGAACGGGAAAGTTCGTCCCATCACCCATGACCAGAACCCCGATTGGGTCAACGGACAAATTGTATCGCGTAACGAATTCGGTATTACCAAAGGAATTTTTTGGTCGCCTTCCGGCGAAAAACTGGCTTTTTATCATAAGGATCAATCACGGGTTTTCAATTATCCGCTGGTAGACATCAACCATCGCATTGCCAGGGTAAAATACATCAAATACCCCATGGCCGGAACACCGAGCGAATATGTTTCGTTAGGCGTTTACGATGTTAAAACCGGAAAGACTGTTTTTTTGAAAACACAGCCCAAAACGGAACAATACCTTACCAACATTACGTGGGGACCGGCCGGAAAATACATTTACATTGCCGTGTTAAACCGTGACCAGAACCACATGTGGCTAAATCAATATGATGCCGCAACAGGCGATTTTGTAAAAACGCTTTTCGAAGAAACCGACCCGAAATATGTGGAACCGCTGCACCCGCTTTATTTTAACCCTTTTCAGCCGAATGAATTTATTTGGAACAGCCGCCGTGATGGCTGGAACCATCTCTATCTTTACAATACGGAAGGACGTTTAATAAAACAAGTGACCAAAGGGAAATGGGAAGTCACGAAAGTACTGGGTTATTTCCGTAAACATTATGTCTATTTTGTTGCCACCAAAGAGAGTCCGTTGCAGCAGAATATTTATTCTGTGGACCTGCGCAATGGGAAAATCAGCCGGCTCAGCCCCGATCATGGCACACACAGTGCTTTGGTCAGTCATGATGGGAAATACCTGTTGGATATTTTCAGTAGTATCGATGTGAGCCGGGCATATAAATTGTTGAATTATAAAGGGAAAGTGGTGCGTACTTTACAAAAAGACAAGGATCCGCTTGCCGGTTACAAACTGGGAAAGATGTCGATATTCACATTAAAATCTTCCATTGATGGGGCGCCTCTTTATTGCCGGATGATCAAACCGGTGGGTTTTGACAGTACCAAAAAATATCCGGTCATTGTATATGTTTACGGTGGGCCGCATGTCCAGCTGATTACCGATACGTGGCTTGGCGGTGCCGGTTTTATGCTGAATTATCTTGCCGAAAACGGATACCTTATTTTTACACTCGACAATCACGGTTCCGAAAACCGAGGTCGTGATTTTGAACAGGTCATATTCCGTCATCTTGGTACCAACGAGATAAAAGACCAACTGACCGGTGTAAAATTTTTGAAATCGTTACCCTATGTGGATACCACCCGTATGGGAGTGGACGGCTGGAGTTTTGGCGGGTTTATGACGACCTCGCTCATGGTGCGTACCCCCGGTGTTTTTCAGGTGGGGGTGGCCGGTGGTCCGGTCATCGATTGGAAATATTACGAAGTGATGTACGGTGAGCGTTACATGGATACGCCGCAGCAAAATCCCAAGGGGTACAAAGAGGCCAGCCTGTTGAATTATGTGGACAACCTGAAAGGCCATTTGTTGCTTATCCACGGAACCATGGATCCGGTAGTGGTATGGCAGCATAGTTTGTTGTTTTTGCAAAAGGCCATTCACGATAACAAACTGATGGATTACTTTGTATATCCAGGTCATGAACATGGTGTAACGGGTCGCGACCGGTTACAGCTTACGCGAAAAATCAAAAGTTATTTTGATGAGTGGTTAAAACCGTAAAAAACCCAAAAGGCCCCGGAAATTTTCCGGGGCCTTTTGGGTTACTGTCAAGACCGGCTGTTTTATTCACCGAGGGTAGCCACCATGATGGCTTTGATGGTGTGCAGGCGGTTTTCGGCTTCGTCGAATACCACCGAATGTTCCGATTCGAAAACTTCATCGGTTACTTCCATGGCTTCTAACCCGTATTTTTCATAAATCTCTTTTCCAATGACCGTATCGGTATTGTGGAATGATGGTAAACAGTGCAGGAATTTCACTTTCGGGTTACCTGTTTTTTCAATCATCGACATGTTTACCTGATAAGGCAATAACTGATCGATGCGTTCTTTCCAAACTGCATCGGGTTCCCCCATGGAGACCCAAACATCCGTGTACAGAAAATCAACCCCTTTTACCCCTTCTTCCACATTTTCGGTTAGGGTAATGGTTGCCCCTGTTTCTTTGGCAATGATACGGCATGTTTCCACCAGTTGCTCTTCGGGCCAGTAAGCCTTGGGTGCAACGGCCCTGAAATCCATGCCCATTTTGGCAGCACCCACCATGAGGGAGTTCCCCATGTTGTTACGGGCATCGCCGCAATAGGCAAACGAAACTTTGTGCAACGGTTTGTCGGTATTTTCCATCATGGTCAAAAAATCAGCCATAACCTGTGTCGGGTGAAATTCGTTGGTCAGCCCGTTCCATACAGGGACGCCGGCATATTTTCCCAATTCTTCCACAATTTCCTGTCCGAATCCGCGGTATTCAATCCCATCGTACATACGTCCCAGTACACGGGCCGTGTCTTTCATGGTTTCTTTTTTCCCCATTTGCGAACCGGTGGGGCCGAGGTAGGTTACGTTGGCACCCTGGTCATAAGCAGCGGTTTCAAAAGCACAACGGGTCCGTGTAGAGGCTTTTTCAAAAATCAAGGCAATGTTTTTTCCTTTCAGTTTTTGCTGTTCAGTCCCTGCATATTTTGCTTTTTTCAGGTCGGCTGCCATATCCAGCATCAAACGGATTTCTTTCGGTGTAAAATCCAACAGTTTCAAAAAGTTTCTGTTACGAATGTTATATGCCATAATATTTTGTATTTAAACGGTTTGTAAAATGCTATCTTTCGTAGTTAACCGCTACAAAAGTAAAGAAAATTTTTGCCGCCTTTTGGGTGTATTGTCAGTATGGAATGATTTTAACACGCTGAATGCATACAACAATTTTTTCGATGCTTTTTCTTCCCGGTCAGGATGTTAATACGCCTGCCGTTAATTCGTTTTGCCAATGCTGCAGGCTTTTGGTCATGGTGGCTTTAAGCCGGCTCATTTCAAATTCGGTTTTTAATTGGCGGAAAACCTCTTTGACCGATTCTATTTTTTTGGTTTTAAAAGCATTGCTTCCGGCAAAAACAAAACCGTTTTTCAGTTTTCCTTTGGCAGCATTAATCAGTGCCAACGAAATGCAGTAAGGTGCTTTTTTGTAATCGCAGGTTTTCAGACATTGCCAAGGGCAGGTCACAGGGTGTTTTTTTCCAGCACTTACATCTTTTAAAAATTGGTTGTTGATGGCCCTGCCCGGCAATCCCACGGGGCTTTTAATCAGTACAATATCTTCGGGAGAACTTTGAATGTAGGCTTCTTTAAAAGCCGGTGAAGCATCGCACTCAACAGTGGGGACAAACCGTGTGGCCATTTGGACACCTTGGGCACCCAATTGGATCAGACGGTACATATCGGCCCCTGTGTATATGCCTCCTGCTGCAATCACGGGAATGTTTTTTCCAAAGGTGTTTTCAAACGGTTGCATGGCTTTTACCACTTCCGGAAGTATCTTTTCAATGGTATATTGCGGTTCTTCAATTTGACTTTTTTTATAGCCGAGGTGACCTCCCGCTTTGGGCCCTTCTACTACGACTGCATCAGGAATCACTCCGTAGTGGCTTTCCCAATACCGGAAAATAAGGCCGGCCGCTTTGGCTGAAGAAACGATGGGCAAAAACTTGGTCCTGTTTTTCTCTTTTTTATCACGGATAAGGATATCGGGCATGCGTAAAGGCAGGCCGGCACCCGAAATGATCAGGTCGGCTTTTTCTTCCACCGCCACGGTCATGTGTTCTTCGTAATCGGTCAGGGCCATCATGATGTTTACCCCGATAATGCCCTTAGTTTTTGATCTTGCCTTACGGATTTCGTTACGTAAAGCCTGCTGATTGGCATTCCTGAAATCTTTGGCAAAGTCAGGCAATAACATGCCAATGGCGGCGGAAGAGATGATGCCGATCCCGCCTTCGTTGGCCACCGCCGATGCCAGTCCGGATAGTGATATGGCAACCCCCATGCCTCCCTGTATGACAGGAATGGCCGCTTCGAGATCACCGATTTTTAAATGATGCATAATGTGAAATTTTTGTTCAGAGGACAAAACTATGGAGAGAAAGTGTCGGATGTTTTTTTTAGGGATTAGGAAATACCTCTGAGGGACAGAAATCAACTTTAGGGACGAACGGCATCAATTCAGGGGTGAAATACGCCCTCCTCTGCAGGGTCTTTTCTTCACGATATCACATTTTATAAAAGAGCTCTTTGAATGGAGGGATGTATTTGCGGGAAACCGATACCGGCAATTGTTCCTCCCCCACGTAAAGAACATACCCCTGGGAATTTCCTTCCAGTCTTTTCACTTTGTGAATGTTTACGATGAAAGCACGGTGGCATTTGAAAATAAAGGGATATGGGTGTCCGGCCTCTTCTGCACAGCGCAAGGTGCAACGGACCATTTGCGACCGGGTTTCTTTACCCTTTTCCCAAAAAACCTCAATGTAATTGTTGGCCGAACGGATGAAGAGCAAATCGTTGGCATCTATCGACAGGTTGTCCTTTTCATAATCGGATTTCAGATGAATAATTTTGGGTAAAGGATCCGTTTTTTCTTTTAAATATTTGTTGAGCTCCAAAGCCGATTGGAGATGCATACGCAACAACCGGTTGCGGTTGTACGGAATCATAATGCTTACCGGTATTGCACTTAGGATCAACACTTTCAACAGGATAAAGAAACTGAAGCTAAAGTATCCGATCAATTGAAAATAAATGAAATATCCCGAGGCAATGGTAAAAATGATCCATATGTTCCAAAAGATTTCTTTTAGTACAGTCCATTGTTTAAAGATGCGTGTTCTCGAAAGAAACGCCGGTATTAATAACAGGTTGATACTGAGCCCGAGGAAAATAACCACAATCAACCCCCCGAAGAGAATGTATTTGTCCCGCGTATTCAAGACATGGATGTCAAAGGGCTGGAAAAGGAAAAATAACAGCAGCAATACCAAGCTTATGGCAAAGATGATTTTCGTGTTTTGACGAAAGTCGTCGTTGAAAGGGTACGACTGCTTTAAAAATTCAGACCACTTTGTCATTTTATCGTGTTTCAAAAATTTATCTTTTCAGGAGGTGAAGATATAAAAATGGTTCCTTTTCCCATAGCAAAAATACAATTTCCAAGGCTGCTTTTTTAAAAAAACGCCGGGTTATTTTTTGTGCCCATGCAAATTTTCTCTTTTGTCCGCTTTATGCGGATGACCGGTTTTCCGGTAAATATTATACTTTTGTCGCTGTTTTACCTGCTGAAAGGGCTATTAGGGAACTTTTATTCCTAAAAATGGGGTGGCTGTTACCCAAGCGGTCTTTCGGTAATGAAATCATGTAAAACGAATGGTTCATTAGTAATTTCTAAAAAGATAATAAGATGAAAATCAAGTCATTATTCCTTATCCTGTTTTCCGTAACCCTATTTTCATGTACAAATCAACCGGTTCAAAAACAGGCAGTTGATAAAAATCCGGCCGACAACGGTTTGCTTATGGCTACCCTTTACAATTACTATGCTGCCGAGTATCAGGCGTTGTGTTATCAGGCCTATAATGTGGCCAAAGAAAGGGTGGCGTTGTTACGAAAAGAATTCCCGAAGAAACAAAATATGGCTGTGGTGGTGGATATCGATGAAACGGTATTGAACAACAGTCCCTACCAGGCCCTGACCATTGAAAAGAACAAACATTTTCCCCAGTGTTGGGATACCTGGTGCCAGCAGGCCAATGCCCGGCCCATACCCGGTGCGGTGGCGTTTTTACGGTATGCCGACTCGCTGGGATTTCAGGTTTTTTATGTTACCAACCGGAGCGAAAAGTTAAAACAGGCGACCATGAAAAACCTGAAAAAATTTGCGTTTCCCCAGGTCACTGCTTCGCACCTTCTTATGAAGACCACTACCGGCAACAAAGAGCCGCGTCGCCGTGAAATTGAAAAACAGTACGAAATTGTGCTGCTGGCCGGCGACAACCTGGGTGATTTTTATACGGCTTCCGCCAAAATGCCGCAACGCAACCAGAAAGTGGCCGCTTTGAAAGATCAATTCGGAAGCAAATATATTGTCCTTCCCAATGCCATGTACGGTGCCTGGCCTGCAGCCCTGAAACTGTACGGCAAAAAGGCTCCGGTGGATTCGTTGCTCAGGGTTATGACCCGCAGTTTTGGCAATAGCTGTAAGTAAAATACGGTCATCGGTTTTTCGTACTTCTTTTTTCCGGTTGAAACACGTCACAATATCCCAATCTACTGAATGACCTTGCGGAAACTTTTTTTGTGTGAATAGTTTCCGTGGTTTATTTTTTTCTATTTTTGTCCCGGAAAAATAAACCAAGGGACATGAAAAGATTACGAACCGTATTTCTGTTGCTGTTGCCGGTGTTGGCCGGCGGAGGGTTAAATGCCCAAGCCAAAATGGAGCCGCCGGCTACGGGGCAGGTGAAATATTTTACATTGAAGCAGGCGGTGGACTATTCTATGGTACACAACTATGGGGTGATCAATGCCGGAAAAGACCTTGAAATTGCCAAACAAAAGATAACGGAACAAATGGCACAGGGATTTCCTCAGATTGATGCCTCCATTGATTACAAGGACAACATTGCGCGGCCTGTGTTTATCTTGCCGGGAGAAGTGGCCGGTAAACCGGGAGAAGGAATACCCGTACAATTCGGTACAAAATACAGTGGTGCGCTGAACGGCAGCCTCCGGCAGCTCATATTCGATGGGCGCTATTTTATTGGCTTGAAAGCCGCCAGGGTTTCCCTCGAACGAACCGACAAAGCTTTTTTTAAGAATAAATTGGCCGTTACCGAGCAGGTTGCCAACGCTTATTTTAATGTGTTATCGGCTGCCGAAAGTCTGCGCATTGTGGATTCCACCTTGCAGATTACCAAAAAACTGGCCGGTGAAACCGAACAGATTTACAAAGCCGGCATGGCCGAAGATGTGGATGTGGATCAGCTCAACCTGTTGGTGGCCAATTTGCAGGCTTCACGAACCTTTCTTAAAAACCAGTATGGTATTGCCCAGGCCTTCCTGAAATTTTACCTTGGGCTTGGCGAAAAAGACAGTGTGGTACTTACCCAAACCCTTCCGCAACTCATCCGGCAGAAAACCCATGATCCGCTTTTGTTGAATGCTTTTAACCTGAATAACAATATCGATTATCAAACCATTCAAAAAAATATTGAATTGGAGGAATTGAAGGTCAAACTGGCCAAGGCCGCATTTGTCCCTTCCATAAATGCCATTGTCAATTACCAAAATCAAGCACAGCGTGATGTGTGGAATTTTTTCAAACCCGGACAAAAATGGTTTCAAAGCGCCAGTTTCGGTATTTCCATGAACATTCCCATTTTATCCAGCGGACGGCGTGCTGCTCAACTGAAACAGGCCAAAATTGCTTACGAAAAAGCCCTTGTACTCGAACAACAAACCAAAGCCCAGCTAAACATACAGTACAAAACACTGAAAAGTGATTTTTATAACGCCCTTAGTGTTTACCGGAACAAATTGAGTAACCGCAAAGTAGCCGAAAAGATTTACCGCAAAACGGCCATCAAATACAGTCACGGCATGGCTTCCAGCCTCGATTTACTCAATACACATAACCAGTTTCTCAATGCCGAAAGCGATTACATTTCAGCTGGGCTGAACCTGTTGAAAACGGCTGAAAAACTGGAGATTTTGTTGACCAAAGCACAGTAATTTATTGCACCATGACAAAACAGGAAATGATTGCCGGAGTGGCCCGGCTTTATAACAAGTACGGCATAAAAAGCGTCACCATGGATGATGTGGCCCGCGAATTGGGTATATCGAAAAAGACACTTTATGAAAACTTTTCAGATAAATCCCAACTGGTTAGCGAAGTCATTGATTTTTTGATCAATGAAAGAACCGGTTTTTTTATGGAGCAAAAAAAAGACAGGAAAAATGCCGTGGAAGAGCTCCTTTTTATTTTTAAGTTTTATTTGAGTACAGTCAAAGCATTTAATCCTTCGTTTGAGTTTGACCTGAAAAAATATTATCCGTCCATTTATGCACGGGTAAAAAAAAGAAAGCGGGAAGGCATTATGGAAAATACCATGGCCAACCTGAAAAGAGGGAAAAAAGAAGGATATTTTCGCAAAGAGCTTAACGAGGATTTCATTACCCGGCTCTATATTTTGCGCATCGAAAGTCTTCCGGAAAGCGACCTGTTTACCCAGGAAGAAATTTTTTCGCAAGAATTGTTCAGGGAAATGTTTTACTACCATTTGTATGGCGTCCTGAGCGAAAAAGGATTACAGTACCTTAAAAATCATTTGAAAAAAATTAAAATCGATCAATAAATATTGAAAAACTTTGCCATGAAAAAATATTTTATTCTTATTGCCGCTTTGCTGATCATTGCCGGATGCCGCCGTGAGAACCGGAATGAAATCGAAAAACAGATCATTGCGTATCAAAAACAGGTGGCGGCCATCAATAAAAAAATTGTCTCCCTTCAGGAAAAATTGGACGAAATCAACAAAAAGAAAGGGATTGCCTCGGGGCGAAAAGTTACCGTACAGGTCATGCCACTGAAACCCGTGACTTTTAACCATTATTTTGATGCTTCGGCCGAACTCGAAAGTGTTCACGAAGCCTATATCAGTCCGGAGATCAACGGACAGGTGGATAAAGTGTTGGTCAAAGAGGGTGACCGTGTAAAAAAAGGACAGTTGCTGGCACAGCTTAATGCCGATGTGATGCTGGACAACATCCGTGAACTGAAAACCTCACTCGAACTGGCTTCTTACACATATCAAAAACAGAAATCGCTTTGGAAAAAAAATATCGGATCGGAGCTGCAATACCTCGAAGCCAAGACAAAATACGAAAGTTTGCAAAACAAGCTTTCCACCCTGGAAACCCAATATCAAAAGTCTTTTATTACATCCCCCATTGACGGATACGTGGATGCCATCGATGTGAAAGTGGGCGAAATGGCTTTACCCGGACAACGGTTGTTCCATGTGGTGAACCTGCATCAAATGTACGTGAATGCTCAAATATCCGAAGCCTACCTGCCCATTATCCACGAAGGAGATCCGGTGGACGTGCGTTTCCCGGCTTTTCCTCACATTGTATTGCATAAAAAAGTGTACCGCATCGGAAAAGTGATTATTAAACAGAGCCGTACGTTTAAATTACAATTAAAAATCAACAACCCGGATAAACTGTTAAAACCCAACCTGCTGGCGGTCATTCGTATCAAAGACTACACCAATCCGAAAGCATTGGTGGTCCCTTCTTTTGTCCTGCGGCAGGATATTCAGGGGTATTATCTTTATGTGGCAGAACAGGTGGACGGACAGCCTGTTGCCCATAAAAAGTATGTAAAAATCGGAAAATCCTTTCAAAACAAAACCGAGGTGGTCAGCGGGTTAAAGCCCGGCGAAACCATCATTACCTACGGATATAACAATGTGGCCAACGGGTCTGTTTTAAACATCAAACAATAACCAGCCGGCAGGGGATATCATTCCGGCCGCCATGAACCATGAACAATGATTAAACCGTGAAGTATGAATACACACGAAGAAATAGAAGAAAAAAAGGTTATCCGCGATTTTAAGCTTTCTACCTGGGCGCTGAACAATAAAAATACGGTATATCTTTTTACCGTGGCCACCATCATTTTTGGCTTTATTGCCTATGTTATGTTGCCCAAAGAGCTTTTTCCCGACATCAAAATTCCCACGGTGATGGTGCAAACCGTTTACCCGGGAAACCCGCCCATCGATATGGAAAACCTGGTGACCCGGCCATTGGAAAAACAGATTGAATCGGTAAAAGGAATCAAAAAAATGACTTCCATTTCGGCACAGGATGCCTCCAGTATTTTTGTGGAATTTCATACCAATGTGGATATTCGCAAAGCACTCGATGACATAAAAGATGCTGTGGACAAAGCCAAAAAAGACCTGCCCGATGACCTTCCCAGCGATCCGCAAGTAACCGATATCGATGTGTCGGAATTTCCGGTTATCAATGTGAACCTTTCGGGAAATTTCAGCTTGAGCGAGCTGAAAGGTTTTGCCAACGATCTGAAAGATGAGTTTGAATCGATTTACGAAGTTTCCAAAGTAAACATCACGGGAATTACCGACAGAGAAGTAAAAATCTATCTCGACCCTTTTAAAATGGCCGCCATGCAGGTCAGTTTTACGGATGTGGAAAATGCCGTGAAATTTGAAAACATGTCTATTTCCGGCGGAGAAGTAAAAATGGGGAAAATAGACCGGTCGGTACGCATACTCGGTGAATTTAAAGACCCGAAACAGATAGCCAATATCATTGTGAAACGCGATAAAGGGCACATTGTTTATCTGCGTGACATTGCCCGGGTGGTTTACGGATTTAAAGAACGCGACAGCTATTCGCATCTCGACCGGCAACCGGTGGTTACCCTGCAAATCGTAAAAAAAAGCGGCGAAAATCTGCTGGCCACCACTTCCCACGTTTTTCAGGTATTAAAAGAGGCCCGCAAAACCAAAATGATTCCTGAAAACCTGAAGATTACCATAACCAACGACCAGTCGGATATGGTGAAAAAGCAAATCAACAACTTGGAAAACAGCATCATCATGGGGATTATCTTCGTGGTGGCTATTCTTTTCCTCTTTTTGGGTACGCGCAACTCCCTCATTGTGGGCTTTTCCATCCCCATGTCTATGTTGATTGCCTTTATGGTGATGGGGATGGCGAACTATAAAATCAATATGATTGTGCTCTTTGCGCTGATTCTTGCTTTGGGTATGCTGGTGGATAATGCCATTGTGGTTACCGAAAATATTTACCGGTTCGTACAACGGGGTTATCCTGTGAAAGAAGCGGCACGCCAAGGCGTGGGCGAAGTGGCCATGCCGATCATATCCTCCACCGCTACCACACTGGCCGCTTTTTTGCCATTGGTATTTTGGCACAGTATCATGGGAGAGTTTATGAAATACCTGCCCATAACACTCATAGTGGTGCTCACGGCCTCCTTGTTCAATGCACTGGTCATTGTTCCCGTACTTTTTGTGGATTTTTATAAACCGGGCGACAACAATCCTTTGCCTCAAACCAAAAGAAGCCTCCGGTTGGCGGGCCTCTTCTCTGTTTTGGCGGCGATTGCCTTTGTGGCGCATTGGAATGTGGTGGGATCGCTGTTGGTAGTTGCCGTGATTTTGGGCTTGTTAAACCTTGCTTTTCTTACCCGGCTGGCTATTTGGTTTCAAAAGGTGTTTTTGGTTTGGCTCGAAAATACTTATCTGAAATTCATCCGGTTTGCCATCCGGAAAAATAATGCGTACTGGATGATTGCCGGTACTTTTTTGCTCATGTTCCTCACCATTGGGTTTTATTTCGGCAGCAAACCCAAAGTGGATTTCTTTCCATCATCCCAACCCAAACTGATCAATGTGATTGCCGAAATGCCCATCAGTACCGACATACGGGTTTCCGACTCGATGATGCAGGTGATACAGGCGGATGTGTACCGTCTCATACAACCTGACATGAACATTGTTAAATCGGTACTGACCGTCACCGGAAAAGGGGCTGTAGGTCAAAACGAAGGGTTTACCAGCCGTGGAGGAGCCCCCAACAAAGGGATTATTACCATAAATTTTGTGGACTTTCAGGAACGTCATGGCATCAACACTTTCAATATCATGCGTTTGTTGGCCGACAGCCTCATCGGAAAATATCCCGGTGTGAACATTTCACTGGAAAAGCAACGCGAAGGTCCCCCGGTGGGATATCCCATCAATATCGAGATCAGCGGAAAAGAATTCGGTACCTTACTACGGGTTACCGATAGCATCAAAGCGTTGATCAACCGTCACAATATTCAGGGCATCGAAGGACTGACCATGGACCTCAATGTGGGAAAACCTGAGCTGGTGGTAAAAATTGACCGCGACAAAGCCCGCCGTTTCGGATTATCCACCGGACAAATTGGTGACGCCATCCGGACCGCTCTTTTCGGGAAAGATATTTCCGATTTTAAACAAGGCGAAGATGAATACAAAATCCGTATGATGCTGTCCGACAAATTCCGCTATTCCATTCCCGACCTGATGAATCAACGGATAACCTTCCGGTCGCAGTCCACCGGCAGGATCATTCAGGTACCCATTTCGGCCGTAGCCAGCTATCAAATGGGTTCTACCTACGGCTCCATCACCCGCATCGACAGAAGACGGGTGATAACCTTGCATTCCAATGTCATTAAAGGATATAATGCCAACGAAATCAATGCTCAAATTAAAAAACTGCTTGCCGGTTTTTCCATGCCGGCAGGATACAAATACAGTTTTACCGGCGAACAAAAAGAGCAGGCGGATGCGGCCAATTTCCTCATGCGGGCCATGCTGATTGCTTTGGCGCTCATCATGATCATCCTCGTGAGCCAGTTTAACTCCTTTGTAAAACCCTCTATCATTATGTTCAGCGTTATCCTGAGTACCATAGGCGTTTTCGGCGGACTGGCCACTTTCCATATGGACTTTGTGGTGATGATGACCGGTATTGGTCTTGTGTCGTTGGCCGGCGTTGTGGTAAACAATGCCATTGTGCTCATTGATTATATTGGCCTGGTGAAATTGCGGAAGAAAAAAGAGATGGGAATCGCTGAAGAAGACGATTTGCCCATGCCCGTGGCCATGGAATGTATTGTGGAAGCAGGAAAAACAAGGCTTCGTCCTGTATTGCTTACGGCCATTACTACCGTTCTCGGTTTGATTCCCCTGGCGGTGGGACTCAACATCAACTTCATCACCCTGATGAAAGATTTTAACCCGCAGCTTTTCTTCGGAGGGGATAATACCGCTTTTTGGGGGCCCATGTCGTGGACGGTTATATTCGGACTTACTTTCGCCACTTTCTTAACATTGATTATTGTTCCTTCCATGTACCATGCCCTTTACACCGGTAAAGTGGCTATGAAACGGTGGAGGGGGAAGAAGCGTCACAAGGACTGAGAAATTTGAAAAACAAAAAAACCGGACATGTAACATGTTCGGTTTTTTTTTTTGAGCCTCCCATGGGACTCGAACCCACGACCTGCTCATTACGAGTGAGCTGCTCTACCAGCTGA
>CAYYRE010000023.1:0-17608 GCA_964473895.1 uncultured Lentimicrobiaceae bacterium
CGCCAGTTAAACCCGCGGTCACTCACATCGGCACCCCAGGCCACCGTATATCCGTGTTTCAAAGCATAATCGATAATGGCCATCATATCATCCAACGGAACGTTCATGGAAGAAGCCCACAGCCAATTGTCGGGAATAGCCAACGGAAAAGGTTTATAGTAAGGATGCTTCATGTACGAAGTAATGGGAATGATGTTATCAGGGTTAAAGCCGGTCATATCCCTGAAACTCTGCGGGGTGTACTCTTTTCCTTTCCATTTAAAAGTTGCGGGCGGGGTACCGAGATAAGTATTTAATACGGCATCAAAAGCTTTGTGCCAAACGGGGGTCAACTTACGGTTAGGATTGGAGACCACCGCATCCACAATATTTTGAAGTACTTTGTCCAGCTCTCCCTGTACGGGAAGCTTGGTTCCGTACTGCATTCCGCTGTAAACCGAGTCGGGCACCATCCCGTAAAGTTTAATGGTCCGCAACACATCTTCGGTTTCGGCGCCGGAACCGAATTGCAGTTTTCCGTGCAAACGCACGTATTTCAATGCCTTATCCGAATACATGTGGTACACGCAAAACATTTCCGAAAGGTTGTATTTCACCCCGGTGGTTCGCAAAAGCTCCGCTTCCACAAAGCCAATACCGGAATAACTCCAGCAGGTTCCCGAACGATACTGGTTTTTCACCGAGGTGTGTGGAACCACCACATCATCGGTAAAGTGATACCCTTTCAGCTCTTTTTTGGCCGTGGTATCCGACTGGGCAAAAGCCTGTACGTTGAAAACAAAGGCCGCTACCAACAAAAAAACAAACGATTTGATTTTCATAGAAATATTATTTTAAAATGAAAAAAAAAGAGCTGCTTTGAAATAAAGCAGCTCCCTGAAAAAACTTAAATATCAAATTTAATTCCCTGTGCCAACGGCAGGTCGGTACTAAAGTTAATGGTATTGGTCTGACGACGCATATACACTTTCCAGGCATCGGAGCCCGACTCGCGGCCGCCACCGGTATCTTTTTCACCACCAAAAGCACCGCCGATTTCTGCTCCGGAAGTTCCGAGGTTTACGTTGGCAATGCCACAATCGGAACCGGCATACGAAAGGAACGTTTCGGCTTCGCGCATATCCAGCGTAAAGCAGGCCGAAGAAAGTCCTTGCGGTACATCATTCTGAATTTCAATGGCGTTCATAATGTCGCCTTTGTACTTGATAAAGTAAACAATCGGGGCAAAGGTTTCTTCCTGCACTATCTTGTAATGGTTCTCGGCTTCGGCAATACAAGGCACCACGTAGTTACCCGATTCATATCCGGGGCCGCTGAGCACTTCGCCGCCAAACAGTACTTTTCCGCCCTCTTCCTGCACCTGTTTTACTGCATTGGTAAACAGTTCCACGGCAAACCGGTCGATGAGCGGGCCCACGAGATAATCTTCGTCCAACGGATTACCAATACGCGGGACAATATTTTTGTAGGCCGCTACAAATTTGTCGCGCACCTCGTCATACACATCTTCATGAATAATCACACGGCGCGTGGTGGTACAACGCTGTCCGGCCGTTCCCACAGTACCGAAAACGGTGGACATCACCGCCATTTGTATGTCGGCACTCGGAGCAATGATCACCGCATTGTTGCCGCCCAGCTCCAGAATGGTTTTGCCAAGCCGTTTTCCCACGATACCGCCAACCCGTTTCCCCACAGCGGTGGAACCGGTCACCGAAAGCAGACGTACCCGTTTGTCGCCGAGGAAATTATCGCCCATCACCGAAGATTTGGCAATCACCAGGTTAAACACTCCTTCAGGGACATTGTTATCTTTCAATACTTTACTAATAATGCGATGGGTCGCCACAGCCGTCAGCGGGGTTTTTGAAGAAGGCTTCCACACCACCACGTCACCGGCAATAATGGCCAGGGCCGTATTCCATGCCCAAACAGCCACCGGGAAATTATACGAAGTCACCAGCCCCACAATGCCAAGGGGATGATACTGCTCCGAAAGGCGGTGGTTCACCCGTTCCGACTGCAGGTTGACCCCATTAATCAACCGGGCTTGACCCACGGCAAAGCCGCAGATGTCAATCATCTCCTGCACTTCCCCGAGACCTTCCTGGTAAATTTTACCCATTTCCAAGGTTACCAGCGCACCGAGATATTCTTTGTTTTCGCGCAATGCGAGACCTATCTGCCGCACCAGTTCGCCCCGTACCGGTGCCGGAACAGCACGCCATTGTTTAAAAGCCGCTTCGGCTTTGTTAATCACCATTTCATAGTCATCGAGGGTGGCATTTTTTACCTGTGCAATGGGCTCACCATCAATGGGCGAATAAGAGGTGGTCAGGTCTCCTTTGGTATCAAACCATTCGGTACCGGTGCATACGCCGGGATTCACCGCTTCGATTCCCAGATTGCTGAGAATATCTTTTTTATTGTGTTTTATACTCATGATAATGTGTTTTTTTGATTTCCGTTTAAAACGACCACAAAGGTAAAAAATCAACCGGTTACTTTTCCGGCAAGAAGGGAAAAATCAGGGAAATACGTAGAAAACGACTCAAAAGGTGTTCTCCACAACCATAATTTATCCCAAGGTTTATTTATTTTTTGGGCACCTCCCTCCCACAAAGCCTACGCCAACGGGCTGTCCGCTATAGTCCCGTTGCCACAACCGGTGTTTCGCCACGGCGCCACACGAGCTTCCTGCGGTCGCTGTCTGCCACCTGCTGCACATCCGGTTTTGCCAACGGGCGCTGCCGCTGCCATCTTCCACAGGAACTCCTGCGGAGCCTGGTGCGGAAAACAATGATTGTAAATCACTGCTTACAATCTGAAAGATCTAAAATGTTAAACATCCAATGAACAAAAGTCCGCCTGCGGCGGACGACTCAACTTTTACCCGTGAATTGATTCATGGACACCCCCCTTCACACGTCCATTTCAAACGGTTTCGGAATACTTTACGCCATCTCTTACAGGCTTTTTTAAAGATAGCAACATATTGATTTTCAACCACTCCGCATACAACAAAAAAACTTGCCGCAGCAAAATGAGAGAAATATTTTTTTACCCCCCGAAACCGATTATCTTTGAACCCCGTAACAGCACCAACGGACAAACAGAACCGCAAAATTTCTGTTTGTATGGTAAACAATGCATACACCATGAAAAGCAACCGATACCGAAAGGCCACCCTGATGCTGGAAGACGGGAACCGTTTTACCGGATACTCGTTCGGCTATGAAGCTTCTGTGGCGGGCGAAATTGTTTTTAACACGGCCATGACCGGTTATCCCGAAAGCCTCACCGACCCCTCCTATGCCGGACAGATTTTGGTACTCACCTATCCTTCCATAGGAAACTACGGCGTTCCGAAAAAAACCTTCGACCATGACATGCTGCTGCATTTCGAGTCGGACCGGGTACACGTTTCCGCTTTAATCATCTCCGATTATTCCGAAAAACACAGCCACTGGAACGCCACACAAAGTTTGGGTCAATGGTTGAAAGAAGAAAAAGTACCGGCACTGTTCGGTATCGATACCCGCCGGTTAACCAAACACTTGCGCGACAAAGGCACCATGCTCGCCAAAATTATTTTTGACAACAATGAAATAGCATGGAAAGACCCCAATCACGAAAATCTCGTTGCACGGGTTTGCACATCGAAAAAACAAGTTTACGGGAACGGAAAAAACAAAATCCTTCTGGTGGACTGCGGAGTCAAAAACAACATCATTCGTTATTTACTGCGTTACGACACACAAGTGATTCGTGTTCCGTGGGATTACGACTACAGCCGGGAAGAATACGATGGACTGTTCATTTCCAACGGCCCCGGCGACCCGCAGGTTTGTCTCCCTACCATTGAACATCTGAAGACCTCGCTGCAGGACGACAAACCCGTTTTCGGCATTTGTCTCGGGCATCAGCTTGTAGCCCTTGCCGCAGGAGCCCAAACGTATAAACTCAAATTCGGTCATCGCAGCCACAACCAACCGGTTATCGAAACGGGAACCCTGAAAGCTTACCTGACTTCACAAAATCATGGTTTTGCCGTGGATGACCGGAGCATTCCGGAGGAATGGGAAATCTATTTCAGCAACCTCAACGATGGCACCAACGAAGGGCTTCGCCACAAAAGCAAGCCGGTTTTCACCACCCAGTTTCATCCCGAAGCAGCCGGTGGCCCCACCGATACGGCTTTTTTATTTGAAAAATTCGTAAACGAAATCGAAAACCGGAAAAACGGTAAAAAACATTAATCCACCGGCCATGAAACCTTATTCAGATATCCAGAAAGTTCTTGTCCTTGGCTCCGGAGCACTCAAAATCGGCGAAGCGGGCGAATTTGATTACAGCGGTTCGCAGGCTTTAAAAGCACTCCGTGAGGAAGGCATCCGTACCATTCTCATCAACCCCAACATTGCAACGGTACAAACTTCCGAAGGTTTTTCCGACAAAATATATTTTCTTCCGGTAACGCCCTATTTTGTGGAACAAGTCATAAAGAAAGAAAAACCACAAGGTATTTTGCTGGCTTATGGCGGACAGACCGCATTGAATTGCGGCATCGCCCTGCATCGTTCGGGCGTTCTCAATAAACACAACGTCAAAGTGCTGGGTACGCCCATTGAGGCTATCATCGAAACGGAAGACCGCGAAAAATTTGCCGACAAATTACGTTCCATACAGGTAAAAACGCCCCACTCGGTTGCAGTCACTTCCCTGTCCGGTGCACGTAAAGCGGCGGCACGCATTGGATACCCGCTCATCGTCAGGGCAGCTTTTGCCCTCGGCGGACAAGGCAGCGGCTTTTGCCAAAACGAAACCGAACTCATCCGGTTGGCCGAAAAAGCTTTTTCTTACTCGGAACAGATCCTTGTGGAAGAATCATTGAAAGGATGGAAAGAAGTAGAATACGAAGTGGTACGCGACAGGTACGACAACTGCCTGACGGTATGCAATATGGAAAATTTCGACCCGTTGGGCATCCACACCGGTGAAAGTATTGTGGTGGCCCCATCGCAAACCCTTAGTAACACCGAATACCACAAACTCAGAAAGCTCTCCATCGAAATTGTCAAGTCGGTGGGCATTGTGGGCGAATGCAATGTACAATATGCCCTGGATCCCCTATCCGAAGATTACCGTGTCATTGAGGTCAATGCCCGTTTGTCGCGTTCCAGCGCCCTGGCTTCCAAAGCCACCGGCTACCCTTTGGCTTTTGTGGCGGCCAAACTGGGTTTGGGCTACGGGCTGCATGAATTAAAGAACAGTGTAACACGTACCACGCCCGCTTTTTTTGAACCTGCGCTGGACTACCTCGTAGTAAAAATTCCCCGCTGGGACCTGAATAAATTTATTGGCGTTTCGCACGAAATCGGCTCCAGCATGAAAAGTGTGGGAGAAGTGATGGCCATTGGCCGCAGTTTTGAAGAAGCTTTCCAAAAAGGTTTGCGCATGGTCGGGCTGGGGATGCACGGTTTTGCCGCCAACAAAACCCTGCAAACCGAAAATCTGGAAGAAGCTTTGCAAAAGCCCACGGATATGCGTGTTTTTTATCTCGCGGAAGCCATGCACAAAGGATGGTCTGTGGAAAAAATCCACCGGCTGACAAAAATCGACCGCTGGTTTTTGGAAAAACTGAAAAACATCTACGACCTCGAACAGGAACTCCGGTCGTACAACTGCCTCGACGACCTGCCCGACGACCTTTTGCGGGAGGTGAAACAAGCGGGTTTTTCCGATTTTCAGATAGCCCGACTGCTTTACCGCCATCAAAAAATAGGCGCAACGGATGACGAAATCATGGAAGTCAGACGTTACCGGCAGTCACGTGGCATTGTTCCTTCGGTAAAACAGATTGATACGCTGGCCGCCGAATATCCGGCACAAACCAATTATTTGTACCTCACCTACCACGGCTCCGAAAACGATGTGACTTACGAAAAAGACAACAAATCGGTTATTGTCCTGGGTTCGGGCGCCTACCGCATAGGGAGCAGTGTGGAGTTTGACTGGTCGGGGGTAAATGCTTTGGATACGCTCCGGAAAAAAGGGTACCGGGCCGTCATGATCAATTACAATCCGGAAACGGTAAGTACCGATTACGACCGGTGCGACCGGCTTTACCTTGAGGAGCTTTCCTTTGAGCGGGTGATGGACATAGCGGAGCTGGAACAACCTTTTGGTGTCATTGTCTCCACGGGAGGACAAATTCCCAACAGTTTGGCCATGCGACTGCACCGGCAACAAATTCCCGTTTTAGGCACTTCGCCCGAGAACATCGACCGGGCCGAAAACCGGTACAAATTCTCGGAAATGCTGGACCAAATCGGGGTGGACCAGCCCCGCTGGCGCGAGCTGACCAGTTTGGATGCCATTTACAATTTTACGGCTGAAGTGGGATTTCCGGTACTCATCCGCCCTTCGTACGTCCTTTCGGGGGCCGCTATGAACGTGGTTTCCAACAAAAAAGAACTGGAACACTTCCTGCAACTGGCCACCGAAGTATCCAAACAGTATCCGGTGGTGGTTTCCAAATTCCTCACCGAAGCCAAAGAAATTGAAATGGATGCGGTGGCCGACGACGGAGAGGTGATTGTTTACGCCATTTCGGAACACGTGGAATTTGCCGGCGTCCATTCGGGGGATGCCACCATGATGTTCCCGCCGCAAAAAGTGTATGTGGAAACCATTCGCCGCATCAAACGCATCAGCCGGCTCATTGCGCAGCAATTGCACATCAGCGGACCGTTCAACATCCAGTTTTTGGCCAAAGACAACGACATAAAAGTCATAGAGTGCAATTTGCGGGCCTCACGGAGTTTTCCTTTCGTATCCAAGATATTGAAAACCAATTTCATCGATTACGCCGTACGCATCATGCTCGGCGAAAAACCAGAAAAACCCGGAAAATCACTTTTCGACATTGACCATATTGGAGTAAAAGCTCCGCAGTTTTCATTTTCGCGGTTGAGCAAAGCCGATCCGGTCCTGGGCGTGGATATGGTGTCCACCGGCGAAGTGGGATGTATCGGTGACGACTATTATGAAGCCATCCTGAAAGCGCTGCTGTCGGTGGGTTTTACCATCCCGCAAAAAGATATTTTGATTTCATCGGGCCCACTCCGTTCCAAAACCGAACTGCTCAACAGCGCCCGCATGCTCCTTAAAAAAGGATACCGCCTTTTTGCCACCAAAGGGACACATGATTTTTACCAAAAAAACGGCATCTCCACCATTCGGGTATACTGGCCCGATGAAAAACAGCAACCCAACGCCTACGACCTGATCAAAAACAAAACGGTGGATTTGGTCATCAACATTCCCAAAAACCTTACCTCACAAGAATTGAGCAACGACTACACCATACGCCGGGCTGCCGTCGATTTTAATGTTCCGCTGATTACCAATGCACGACTTGCCAGTGCTTTTGTTTACGCCATCACGCGTTACCGTCTGGAAGACTTGCCGGTGAAAAGCTGGCAGGAGTATTTTGCCGGATAAACCAAAAACCGGGATCACACCCAAAAAAACAGAGGTGATGGTATACCGCGGTGCCCCCTCTTTTGCCGGGGGGCAGGCTAACCCGTTATTGCAGTTTTAGCATTCTTTAACGCCGGCCCATGCCCTATTTTCCAATTATCCCTTACATTTGTATTTTCAAAACAGAACTTTTTATGGCACAAGAAATTGAGTATAAATTCCTGGTAAAAGGTGATTTTAAACCTTTTGTCACCGAAAAACACGAAATCGTGCAGGCTTATCTTTCGGCAAACCCGAAACGGACGGTGCGTATCCGTATCCAGGACGGAAAGGGCTACATTAACATAAAAGGATTGGCGAAGGTTTCGGGATTGATGCGATACGAATGGGAAAAAGAAATTTCCGTTGAAGAAGCACGTGAACTCATGGAACTGCGCGAATCGGGGCTGGTGGAAAAAACGCGCCACATTGTGCCGGCAGGCAACGGTTTGAAATTTGAAGTGGACGAATTTCATGGTGACAACGAAGGCCTGCTACTGGCCGAAATCGAATTACCCTCTATAGATACCTCATTTGAAAAGCCCGGCTGGCTTGGGGAAGATGTTACCGGAACCCCTTCGTTTTACAGCTCGGAACTTTCCAAAAATCCATACAAAAACTGGAAAGAAATTTCTTAAACGGATCCCCGCACCGGAAATGACTGTTCCTCACGCCATGTCCGGTTCCACAAATTCACGTATCCCGTCTTTTTTTCTTTTAATTCATCAGGATATTTAAAACACCCAGACTCTTGGTTTTAAAAACACGAAGGGCTGCTGCGTACATCAAAAGAGTCTGCACCACTTCCACCGACGGACCGCTTCTTTCTGCCCCACGCGTGTACCGGATTTTAAACTTTGATGAACCCTGAAATTCATTGGAGGTAGTAAATTGTTGCATAAGCAAAACATTTTAATGAAACAATCTTCGTCTTATCAAAATGTTAACGGCATTCCTCCGGAATTATTTTATCGCAGAAAAATTTTTTTAATCAACTTTATTGCGTGAGGATAATATTTTTTTCCTTCACCAGCTTCCGCAGGTTAATCAGCGCATAGCGCATGCGCCCCAGCGCCGTGTTGATGCTGACTTCGGTTTGTTCGGCAATATCTTTAAAGCTCATTCCGGCATAACAACGCATGTAAAGCACCTCTTTTTGTTCTTCCGGGAGATAATCCATGAGCTTTCGGATGTCTTTATGGATTTGTTCGGTCACCAACAATTCTTCTATCCCCGGCTCACTGGCTTTCAACGTATCGAGAATGCTGTACTGGTCGCTCACCACTTCGGCAAGGTTGAGTTTTTTCTGCCTTCTGAAATGATCAATCACCAAGTTATGGGCTATACGCATTACCCATTGAATAAATTTCCCTTCATCGTTGTAGCTGCCCGATTTCAAAGTATTGATCACCTTGACGAACGTATCCTGAAACAGGTCATCGGCCAGTTGTTTGTCTTTTACCATCACGAAGATATAAGAATATACCCGCGTTTGGTGCCGCTCAATCAATGCTTGTAAACCGGAGGGATTCCCATCGAGAAATTCCCGGATAAGCTCCCGCTCATCCCGTGCTTCCATTTTCATATGCCACTTGTTTAGGTTCCGAAAAAGTAAGCTTCTATTCGATAGGCAAATTGAATTTTAACTGTTTTTAACAATCGTTTTGAATTGCAAATATAACGGTTAAAAGAAAAAATGCAAATGTTTTTTTAATTTTGCCGCTCATTTTTCCCTATGATCATCGATATCCATCAGGCAAATCCGAAAAATTACATTGTTGTAGTCCGTTCACGGGTCAACAATTTGAAGAACCTCAGCGTGGCCATTCCGCGACGTAAACTGGTGGTTATCACCGGATTGTCAGGATCGGGAAAATCCTCATTGGCTTTTGATACACTCTATGCCGACGGTCAGCGGCGCTACGTGGAAAGTTTAAGTTCTTATGCCCGGCAATTTCTTGGCCGCATGGACAAACCGGATGTGGATGCCATTTTGGGGATTTCGCCGGCCATTGCCATCGAACAAAAGGTAAAAACGCGTAACCCCCGTTCTACCGTGGGCACTTCCACCGAAGTTTACGAATACCTCAAACTGCTGTTTGCCCGTATCGGAAAAACCTATTCGCCCCTCTCGGGCCGGCAGGTCAAAAGGCACAGTATAAACGATGTCACCACATTTATCCTGTCGCTGCCCGAAGAGACGGAAGTCCTCATTCTATCGCCCCTCAGCATCGAAAAAGGCCGCACCCTCCGGCAAAAGCTACAGGTACTAATGCAACAAGGGTTCAGCCGGGTGGAAAGCCAGGGACAAATCCTGCGTATCCAGGAGGTCCTCGATAAAATCACTGAAAAAACAAAACCGGCATCCTGCTTTCTTGTCATCGACCGCATACGGGTCATCCGCGAGGAAGGCGGATTGGAAGCCCGCCTGGCCGATTCGGTACAAACCGCTTTTTACGAAGGAAACGGCACTTTAAAAATATCCTACGGCACCGGAAACCAAAAACAAACGGTTGATTTTTCCCACCGTTTCGAGCTGGACGGCATACTATTCGAAGAGCCTTCAGTCAACCTCTTTACTTTCAACAATCCTTACGGTGCCTGTAAACGGTGCGAAGGTTTCGGCAGCATCATGGGGATTGACGAAAAACTGGTCATTCCCAATCCGGCGCTTTCGGTGTATGATGGAGCCATTGCCTGCTGGAAAGGCGAAAAAATGGGACAATGGAAAGAACAACTCATCCGCAACGCTTACAAATTTGATTTCCCCATACACAAGCCCTATTACCAGCTGACCGAGGAACAAAAAGAGCTGCTGTGGACCGGCAACGAATATTTCGGCGGCCTCAACGACTTTTTTGCCTCCCTCGAAGAACAGGCCTACAAAATTCAATATCGTGTTATGCTGTCGCGCTACCGTGGCAAAACACTGTGTCCCGAGTGCAAAGGAACACGCCTGCGCAAAGAAGCCAACTATGTAAAAGTAGCCGGTAAAACCATTTCGGACATTGTGCAAATGCAACTCGATGAAGCCCTTCGTTTTTTTCAAACCATTCAGCTGGAACCTGCCGATGAAAAAATAGCCCGCCGGCTGCTTATCGAAATTGTCAACCGGTTGCAATACCTCAACGATGTGGGATTGGGATACCTCACACTCAACCGGCCCTCGGCCACCCTTTCGGGAGGCGAATCGCAACGCATCAACCTGGCCACTTCGCTCGGCAGTTCCCTGGTAGGTTCCATGTACATCCTTGATGAACCCAGCATCGGCCTCCATCCACGCGACACACAACGCCTCATCAAGGTGCTGAAAAAACTGCGTGACATTGGCAACACCGTCATTGTGGTGGAACACGAAGAAGATATCATCCGCATGGCCGACGAAGTCATTGACATTGGTCCCGATTCGGGGGAACACGGCGGCGAACTTGTTTTCCAGGGCAGCTTCGATGAACTGAAAAACAACGATGTCAGCTATACGGCCCTTTATCTTACCGGAAGAAAAAAAATCAATATGCCGGCCATTAGACGAAAATGGCACAATTACATTGAAATCAAAGAGGCCTTTGAACATAACCTGAAAAACCTGCACGTAAAAATTCCGTTGAACGTGTTAACCGTGGTCACCGGCGTGAGCGGATCCGGTAAATCCACCCTCGTACGCGATATTTTATACAATCTGCTCAAAAGACGGCTCAACGGCGAAATGGCCAACGGCGGTAAGCTTGCCGTACTCGAAGGCGAAATCCGGCGCATCCAACGGGTTGAATACATCGACCAGAACCCCATTGGCCGTTCTTCGCGTTCCAACCCGGCCACCTACCTGAAAGCCTACGACGAAATCCGCGAACTCTTCTCGCGACAGCCCCTTGCCAAAATACGCGCTTACAAACCCGGTTATTTTTCTTTCAACATTCCCGGCGGCCGCTGCGAACAGTGCGAAGGCGAAGGCGTCATCAAAGTGGAAATGCAATTTATGGCCGATATCTACCTCAAATGCGATGCCTGCCACGGCAAACGTTTTAAAGAGGAGGTTCTCGAAATAAAATACCACGGCAAAACCATTGCGGATATCCTTGACATGACCGTGGACGAAGCCATCGTTTTTTTCGGTGAGGAAAAGCAAAACAACACGCTTGAAAAGAAAATCATCGACAAAATCAAACCATTACAGGAAACCGGTTTGGGTTACCTGCGGCTGGGACAAAGCTCCAACACGCTCAGCGGTGGCGAAGCACAACGCATCAAGCTGGCCTATTTCCTTTCCAAAGGCCGTGGGGCGCCGCCCACCCTTTTCATTTTCGACGAACCCACCACCGGCCTCCACATCCACGACATCAGCAAACTGCTCAGTGCCTTCCACGCCCTCATCGAAAACGGCCACAGCCTTGTGGTCATCGAACACAACGGCGAAATCATCAAGTCGGCCGACTGGGTCATCGATCTGGGGCCGGAGGGCGGCGACCGCGGCGGGCAGATCGTTTTCGAAGGAACCCCCGAAGCGCTGGTAAAATGTGAAAAATCATACACCGGCCGCTACCTTCGCGAAAAATTCTTCTGAAGGTTTCGGAGGAAAGAATCCGCTGGGTGGATCAATGATTGGGCGGGCACCCCCACGGGGCTTCCACGGGCCGTCCACTATAGGCCCTTTGCCGCCGGCGGGTTTTGCAACGGCCGTGCGGGGTCTTCCTCCCGTCAGCCTCCACCGTCCGGCAAAAACCACGCCGCCGTCTGTCGGGCGCTGCCGTTTCCGTCCCTGCCGCATATCCTGTTTCCATCTTTTCGCTGCCACTACGCTTTCCGTTTTCTTCCGTACCTTTGCCATCAAACAACCTGTTATGACCATACTGATCGAAAACATTAAAAAACTGGTCCTTGCCGAGGAAAATCCCCGTCGCCTCGCCAGGGGAAAAGAAATGGCCGACCTGCCTTGTGTAAACAATGCCTGGCTATTGCTGCGCAAAGGCAAAATTGCCGATTTCGGCAAAATGGAAACACTGGACAAAAACGGTCTGCTTTTTGAAACGGAAGAAACAGAGGTGTTGGATGCCACCGGAAGAATGGTTTTCCCCGCTTTTGTAGATTCCCATACCCATTTGGTTTTCCCCGCTTCACGCGAAATCGAGTATGTGGATAAAATCAAAGGATTGTCGTATGAAGAAATTGCCCGGCGTGGTGGCGGCATCCTGAACACCGCCCGGAAAATGCAGAAAATTTCCGAAGAAGCACTGTACGAACAAGCCATGCAGCGACTCGATGAAATCATACAGTACGGCACCGGTGCCGTTGAAATTAAAAGCGGCTACGGACTCTCCACCGAAAGCGAGCTGAAAATGCTGCGTGTTATCCGGAAACTCAAAGAGAATTCACCCCTGACCATACGCGCCACTTTTCTCGGTGCTCATGCTGTTCCGGCGGAGTTTAAAGGCCGGCAAAAAGCTTATGTGGATCAGGTGGTTGGCCAAATGTTGCCCCGCGTAGCCGAAGAAGGACTGGCCGATTTTGTGGATGTATTTTGCGACAAAGGCTTTTTCACGGTAGAAGATACCGAACGTATTCTCGAAGCAGCGGCAAAGTACGGCCTCCGCGGAAAGATCCACGCCAACGAGCTCGACTACTCGGGCGGTATTCAAGCAGGCGTTAAATACAACGCGCTATCGGTAGACCATTTGGAATTTACCGGCGACGCCGAAATCGAAGCCCTGCGCCATTCGCAAACCATGCCGGTCATCCTGCCGGGAGCCGCTTTCTTTTTGGGCATGCGGTACGCCCCGGCCCGCCGGATGATTGATGCCGGACTGCCGCTGGCCATGGCCAGCGATTTTAACCCCGGATCGGCCCCCTCGGGCAACATGCAGTTCATCCTTTCCATGGCCAGCATTGTTTACCGGTTGCTGCCCCAGGAGGCGGTTTATGCCACCACCCTCAACACGGCCTATGCTATGGGTATCAGCGATACTTTGGGCAGTATTGCCCGCGGTAAAACAGCCAATGTGTTGATCACCAAACCCATTCCCACAGTGGAATATATGCCCTATGCTTTCGGCAGCAATAAGGTGGAAACAGTCATACTGAACGGTGAAATCATCAAACGGGAAATATGCTAATTTTGCCTTCAACAACTTTATACTCCTCCGGATTTGTTCCGAAGGAATTCCTATGGAACCATCCGGAGGTTTTTTAATGAATCAGGGATTTAAAATTCCTACCGGCAAAAGTGAAGCACAGCAGAACACAAAAAAAACAGTATTGAACAAATAAACAGCTTATCTTTATGAAAAAACTCATCGAATGCGTCCCCAATTTCAGCGAAGGACGCGACATGGCGATCATAAAACAGATTACGGATGCAATAGAAAAAACCGAAGGGGTTAAGTTACTGGATGTGGATCCGGGTGCCGCCACCAACCGTACGGTGGTCACTTTTGTAGGCACACCCGACGAAGTTATCGAAGCTGCATTTCAGGCGGTAAAAAAAGCCGCCGAAGTCATTGACATGCGGCATCATCATGGCGAACATCCCCGTTTTGGTGCCACCGACGTGTGTCCGCTGGTACCGGTATCAAACATCACCATGGAAGAAACGGCCGAATACGCCCGGAAACTGGCCAAGCGTATCGGCCAAGAGCTTGCCATTCCCGTTTATTGCTACGAAAATGCGGCTTTTACCGAGGAACGGAAAAACCTGGCCAACTGCCGTGCCGGCGAATATGAAGGATTGGCCGAGAAGCTGGCCGATCCGCATTGGAAACCCGATTTCGGCCCGGCCGAATTCAACGAAAAAGTGGCGATAACAGGCGCCACCGCTGTGGGGGCCCGCGACTTCCTCGTAGCTTTTAACGTCAACCTCAACACCACTTCCACACGCCGTGCCAATGCCATTGCTTTTGATGTACGCGAACGCGGGCGGGTCAAACGCGAGGGAAATCCCATTACCGGAAAAATTGTAAAAGATGAAAAGGGAAACCCGGTGTACATCCCCGGCTCACTGAAAGCCGTAAAAGCCATTGGCTGGTATATTGAAGAATATGGCATTGCCCAAATTTCGATGAACCTCACCAACATTAGCATCACCCCGGTTCATATTGCTTTTGATGAAGTATGCAAAAAAGCCGAAGCACGCGGCATCCGTGTAACGGGTTCGGAACTGGTCGGTTTAATTCCTTTGGAAGCCATGCTGGAAGCCGGACGCTATTTTTTGCGAAAACAAAAACGTTCGGTGGGTGTTGACCGCGATGAACTGCTGAAAATTGCCATCAAATCGATGGGATTAGACGATCTGAAACCTTTTAACCCCAAAGAAAAGATCATTGAATTTCTGCTGGAGGAAGATGCCGGGAAAAACCTGACCAGCATGAGCCTGACGGCTTTTGCCAACGAAACAGCTTCGGAATCGCCGGCACCGGGAGGAGGCTCCATTGCAGCCTATGTGGGCGCCCTCGGGGTATCACTCGGCACCATGGTAGCCAATCTGTCAGCACACAAACGGGGCTGGGACGACCGTTGGGAAGAGTTCTCCGACTGGGCCGAAAAAGGACAGCAGTACAAAGACGAACTGTTACGGTTGGTTGACGAAGACACACGTGCTTTTAACAAAATCATGGAAGCTTTTGGCCTCCCAAAGAAAACGGAAGAAGAGAAAAAAGTCCGCCAACAAGCCATTGAGGATGCCTCCAAACGGGCTATGGAAATTCCTTACAAAGTAATGGAAACCGCCTACAATTCCATTGCCGTCATGCGGGCAATGGCTGAAAACGGCAATCCTAATTCGGTAAGCGATGCCGGCGTGGGAGTACTTTGCGCTGTAACTGCCGTGGAGGGGGCTTATTTGAACGTAAAAATCAATGCCATGGGCATCCACGATAAAAAGTTTACGGCAGATTTATTGCGCAAAGCGGAAGAAATAGCCCAAAAAGCCCGGGGTTGCCGTGAACTGGTGTTGGAAACCGTGGAACAGAAGATCAGGGAACTGTAGGGGGTTTGAAAAGTTAGAAGTTAGAAGGAAGAATTCAGAAGGTAGAATTCATATTGAAGAAGGCGGAAGAAATAGCATTTCGTTTCGGTAAGCGAATATCGCTGCAAATGCGCAGATGACAGGATTTTCAATCCGGACAATCATCGGACTTCTGTTTTTTGTTTGCGTATTTATGTAAAAACAATGCTTTTACGAATATTTGGATAAAACACAATTCCAATTCTAACGATTGAATTCTGCCAAAGGGAAGGCTGCTGCAAAAATCTGCACTTCCCGCACCAGGAACTGCAGATATTCCTTTGGAAGCCGGAAGCGGATGTGCAGCTGGCTCCGTAGGAGTCCCTTCGGGGGACAGCAGCGGCAGCCCGGAAGCCCGCCATAGCTTCCACAGCCCCTGGCGGGCGGTGCGACAGGGGTGCACCCGCCCGCCACTTAATTGAACCCCCTTGCGGATGAGGGCTATAGCGAATGGCCTGTGACAGCCTTGCGGGCCGGCTGCCCAAAAATAAAACAAAAATTTTTAGAAAAATATAGGATTATGTCGGGGAAGTTTGTATTTTTGCCGACCAAAATTTTAAAAGCGATTCACAATGGCTAAGAAAAGTAAAGATGCGAGGATACAGGTGATACTGGAGTGCACAGAGCATAAAAAAAGCGGTATGCCGGGGACTTCACGGTACATTACCACCAAAAACAAAAAGAACACTCCCGGGAGGCTGGAATTGAAAAAATACAATCCCATCCTGAAAAGAATGACCATCCACAGAGAAATTAAATAACTTGAACCATGGCGAAGAAAGTAGTTGCAACATTACAAAGCACAGGAAAAGATTATGCGAAAGTCGTTAAAGCGGTGAAAAACCCTAAAACGGGCGCTTATACTTTTAAAGAAGAAATCGTCCCTACCGGACAGGTAAAGGAATATTTTGCGAAAAAATAGCAAGAAATTTCAACATTTTTGATGAAAGAAAGCTTTTTCCTGACTATGGGAAAAGGCTTTTTTTTATTTTTACCTTTGCATTGTACCGGCCATGTCGTGGCCCTTTAAACATCATTTAATCAAATCATTATGGGACTATTCTCTTTCTTTTCTTCCAAAGAACAAAAAGAAGAACTCGGTAAAGGACTGGAAAAAACAAAACAGAGTGTATTCAGCAAACTCTCCAAAGCGGTTATCGGAAAATCGAAAGTGGACGATGAGGTGCTGGATGACCTGGAAGAGATCCTGGTCACTTCGGATGTGGGGGTTGAAACTACGCTGAAAATCATCGACCGTATTGAAGCCCGCGTGGCACGCGACAAGTACCTCGGCACGGATGAGCTAAACCGGATTTTGAAAGAGGAGATCATGGGGTTACTGCAGGAAAACAACAGCGGCGATGGAGCCGACTTTGAACTTCCTGCCGATAAAAAACCTTATGTAATGATGGTGGTGGGTGTGAATGGTGTGGGCAAAACAACGACCATAGGCAAACTGGCGTATAATTTTAAAAGGGCCGGCAAAAAGGTGGTCCTCGGTGCAGCCGATACGTTCAGGGCAGCGGCCGTGCAACAGCTCAAAATATGGTCGGAACGTGTGGGCGTACCCATGGTGACCCAGGGCATGGGTGCCGACCCCGCTTCGGTGGCTTACGATACCTTGAAATCGGCTCTGGCACAGGATGCCGATGTGGTGATCATCGATACGGCCGGCCGCTTGCACAACAAAGTGAATTTGATGAACGAGTTGTCGAAAATCAAACGGGTCATGCAAAAACTGATTCCTGATGCGCCGCACGAAATACTCCTTGTATTGGATGCTTCCACCGGACAAAATGCCATTGAACAGGCCCGGCAGTTTATTGCCGCCACGGAAGTCAATGCCATTGCCCTGACGAAACTGGACGGTACCGCCAAAGGTGGTGTGGTCATCGGTATTTCGGATACTTTTAAAATACCGGTGAAATACATCGGCGTAGGGGAAAAAATGGAAGACCTCCAGGTGTTCGACAGGAAAAGCTTTGTGGAAACGCTTTTTTCTTAAGATAAGGAAAACCTTCGTGCGACTTGGTGGTAAAGAAAACCACAAAGTATCACAAAGTGCACACGAAGGAACACAAAGAAAATAAA
>CAYYRE010000023.1:17708-25183 GCA_964473895.1 uncultured Lentimicrobiaceae bacterium
ATAGAAAACCTTCGTGCGACTTGGTGGTGTCCTTGGTGCGACTTGGTGGTAAAAGAAAACCACAAAGTATCACAAAGTGCACGCGAAGGAACACAAAGAGAAAATAAACTTTATCAAAAATATTGTGCGGAAAAACAAAAAACAAATCGTCAATGTGGTTACGCTGGGCTGTTCTAAAAACCTGGTGGATTCGGAAGTACTTATGCGTCAACTGGATGACCGGTACCGGGTGATCAGCGATTCCAACGAAGCTTCGGATATCATGGTGATCAATACCTGTGGGTTTATTGCCGATGCCAAAGAAGAATCGATAGACATGATTCTTTCGGCAGTGGAAGCCAAAAAGGCCGGCAAGCTAAAGAAAGTAATCGTTACCGGTTGTTTGTCGCAACGATACAAAACGGCACTGGAAGACGAAATAGACCAGGTAGATGCCTTTTTCGGGGTGAACGACTTGCCGCAAATTCTGAAAACGCTGGAAACAGATTACCGGAGAGCGTTGCTTGGCGAGCGGCATCTGACAACGCCCGGACATTATGCTTACCTGAAAATTTCGGAAGGGTGCGACCGGCATTGTGCCTTTTGTGCCATTCCGCTCATACGCGGAAAACATGTTTCCAAACCGTTTGAACAAATTGTGGCGGAAGCGGAAAACCTGGTTGCCCGCGGGGTAAAAGAGTTGCTGCTCATAGCCCAGGACCTGACCTATTACGGACTGGATCTTTACCGTAAGCGCCGCATTGCCGAACTGGTGCAACGGCTTTCGGAAATCGAAGGCATTACCTGGATCCGGTTGCATTATGCTTATCCGGCCGGTTTCCCCGAAGACCTGCTCGAAGTCATACGCAACAACCCCAAAGTTTGTAAATACCTTGACATTCCGTTGCAACACATCAACGACCGTATTCTCACCTCCATGAAACGGGGACTTGACGGAAAAAGTACGCGACAACTGGCGCTTTCGTGGCGCCGGAAAGTACCGGGCATGGCCCTGCGTTCTACTTTTATCGTCGGCTATCCCGGGGAAACAGAGGAAGAGTTCCGGCAATTGCTCGATTTTGTCAGTGAGATGCGGTTTGACCGGTTGGGTGTTTTTCAGTATTCGCCCGAAGAAGACACGGCAGCTTTCCATTTGCCCGATGATGTCCCTGCAGCGGTCAAACAGGAAAGGGAAGACCGGCTGATGGAATTGCAGCAACAAATTTCGCTGGAACTCAACGAAGCAAAAGTGGGAAAAACTTTTCCGGTGCTTATTGACAAAAAGGAAGGGGATTTTTATGTGGGCCGTACCGAATTCGATTCGCCGGAGGTGGACAACGAAGTGCTGATCCCTGCCGGAAAAAGCCCTTTACAAACAGGAACATTTTATCCGGTAAAAATCATCCGTTCGGATTTTTACGATTTGTACGGGGAAATAAACAACGGATCATCATCAATACCCGGCGCCACATTCCAAAAATCACCGGAAAACGGCAAGGGAAACCTTTGACCAACTATTTTGTCCATTACACCAACCTTTCCTGCCGGTCAAGCAAGTTCTCATCAAATGTCTTACACGGCCGCTTTCAGCTTGGCAATATTGGATTTGCCCAGTTTTTTTTGTGCATAATCTAACGTAACACGCCAGTTTTTGGTCCGTTTTTTCGAGGGCAGTTCAAACATGGCATCCATCAAAATGGTTTCAAGAATGGAACGCAAACCCCGGGCACCCAGCTTAAATTCAATGGATTTTTCCACCACAAAGTCCAGCACGGCATCGTCAATGGTGAGTTTGATATCATCCATCTCAAAGAGCTTGACAAATTGTTTTACCAACGCATTTTTCGGTTCGGTCAGTATTCGTTTCAGGGCTTCTTTATCCAGTGGGTTCAGGTAGGTTAGAATGGGCAGACGGCCCACAATTTCAGGGATCAGTCCGTATTTTTTCAGATCGGCCGGCGAGATGTATTGCAACAGGTTATCCATGTCCACTCCTTCTTCCTTGTGTCCGGCGAACGAATACCCCACCACATGCGTACGTAGCCGGGAAGCGATGATGCGTTCGATGCCCTGAAAAGCCCCACCTGAAATAAAAAGAATGTTTTTTGTGTTGACCTGAATCATTTTCTGTTCGGGATGTTTCCTGCCCCCCTGCGGCGGCACGTTGATGATGGAGCCTTCAAGCAGTTTCAGTAAAGCCTGCTGAACGCCTTCGCCCGAAACATCGCGGGTAATGGATGGATTATCGCTTTTGCGGGCGATTTTATCGATTTCATCAATAAAAATAATCCCCTTTTCGGCTGCTTTCACATCATAATCGGCCGCTTGCAACAAACGGGTCAGTATGCTTTCCACATCCTCGCCCACATAACCGGCTTCGGTCAGCACGGTGGCATCGGCAATGGCAAAGGGCACATGCAACATACGGGCAATGGTACGTGCCAGCAAGGTTTTCCCCGTGCCCGTATCTCCCACGAGGATGATATTGGATTTTTCGATCTCCACCTCCTCGCTTTTAGGTTGTCCGATGCGTTTGTAATGATTGTATACGGCCACAGAAAGCACTTTTTTGGCATCTTCCTGACCAATCACATACTGATCAAGGAAAGCTTTGATCTCGGCAGGTTTTAATAAAGTATGGTCAATTTTAATATCCGGATAGCGCGAGGCCAGTTCTTCATCCAGAATAGTTTTCGCCTGTTCGATACAGAAATTACAAATCTGGGCTTCCAAACCGGTTACCAGAAGATCGGTTTCCGATTTGGGCCTGCCGCAAAAAGAGCAATGTTCTTCTCTTGATGATTTTCCTTTGGCCATGATACTAATTTAAGTCGTTTTTAGTTCCCGGCAATTTGTTTTTTTCATTTCCGGTTATTGTGCCACATTTTTCCAGCGTGCAGGGTCCCGGTCAACCGGTAAAATTCAATGTGCCGAGCCTCTCTGTTTACTTGGGCAACAGCACTTCGTCAATCATGCCGTAAGCCTGGGCTTCTTTGGCAGTCATCCAGTAATCGCGGTCGCTGTCTTTTTCAATTTTCCGGTAGGTCTGCCCGCTGTGTTTGGCAATGATTTCGTACAGTTCTTTTTTCAGTTTCAGGATTTCACGCGCCGTAATTTCAATATCCGAAGCCTGTCCCTGGGCACCTCCCATGGGCTGATGAATGAGTACCCGCGAATGTGGCAAAGCGGTTCTTTTGCCTTTGGCGCCGGCGCACAGGATGATGGCCCCCATGGAAGCGGCCATACCGGTACAAATGGTTGCCACATCCGGTTTGATGTACTGCATGGTATCGTAAATACCAAGTCCTGCATATACCGAGCCCCCGGGTGTGTTCAGGTAGATTTGAATATCACGTGCCGAATCCACTGATTCAAGAAACAGCAACTGCGCCTGAATGATGTTGGCCACGTTGTCATCAATGGGTACCCCGAGAAAAATAATCCGGTCCATCATCAGCCGTGAAAACACATCCATTTGGGCCACGTTCAGCTGGCGTTCTTCGATAATGGTCGGCGATATATAATTGCCATACACCGAATTGTAACGTTCCAACGTCAAGCTGTTAAGGCCAAGGTGCCCGGTGGCATATTTACGGAATTCTTTGCTGCTGTCGTTCATAACATTTAAGCTTTAGGGGTTTTTGAAATGATGCTGATGAACTCATCGGTCGAAACCTCTTTTTCGTCCTTCTCCACTTTCTCTTTGAAAAAAGCGATATAACGCTGATCCATCAATTCCCCGAAAAGGCGCTCATATTCTTTGTCGTTACTGAGCAACTGGTCGATAAGCTGTTCCACCTGCGGATCGGCCTGCTGTCCTTCGGGAATCTGAAAATAGGTTTTCATTTTGTTGCGCACGTCTTCACGCGTCACTTTCAGCTGGCCATCCGAAGCTTCAATGAGCTTTTGCTCAATGAGCTGCCATTTAAACGTTTTGGCGTAACTGTCATACTGTCCGTCGATTTGCTCTTGGGTGGCTTTGCCTTCATTGCTTTCGTACAACCAGCGTTTCAAAAAGTCGTCCGGAAGTTCCGGATTGACTTTTTCCAAAATAGCGTCAATGACATCCGAAACAAATTGTTTGTCCGCATCCATTTGGTAATGACTTGCCAAATCTTCGCGAATACGGTTTCTAAAATCTTCTTCCGTTTTCAAGTCATCGGCAGGATACACCTGTTTGTAAAATTCTTCGTTGAGTTCGGCCGGAATGACACGCACCACATCACTGATTTCAAAAGCATAATCGGCTTTTAACTTTTCGTCGTCCGAAACGCCGAGCAGCTCTTGTACCAACGCATCGTTTTTAAATGCTCTGGCCGGGTTAAACACCACACGGTCGCCTTTTGCTTTACCCGTCAATTTTTTCTGTATGGTTTTCAGGGCAACATCAGAAATATCAAATGAGGCCTCTTCTTTCACATGGCCGCCTTCCACATCGTTTCCTTCTTCGTCCACCTGGATAAATTGGCCTTTCAGCGTATCACCGGCTTCCGATTTTTCGGGATGCTCTTCTTTGCCGAGACGTTTGCGAATATCCTGCAAAGCATTTTCAACCTCTTCGTCCGAAACTTTTATTTTGTAATAAGGCACTTTACCCAATTCATCCAAATTCACCTCAATTTCGGGAGCTATGCCAATATCAAAAAAGAAATCAAATTCCTTTTGTTTGTCAAAATCGATGGTAGTGGTTTTTTCCTCATTGGGCAGCGGATTACCCAACACGTTGATTTTGTTCTCGTAAAGATAGTTGTTCAGGGCGTCCGAAACGGCTTTGTTCACTTCATCGGCCAATACGGCTTTGCCGTACATTTTTTTGATCATACCCATGGGGACCATGCCGGGACGAAAACCGGGCATACGGGCCTCTTTGCGGTATTTTTTCAGTTGCTGATTAACTTTTTCGATATAATCTTCTTCTCTCAGGTTAATGTGAACGAGCGCTGTCAATTTGCCGCTCTCTTCTTGTGTGATGTTCATTGAAATGAAATTTGTTTAAATAAATTTGTGCGGATGAAGGGACTCGAACCCCCACGCCTTGCGGCACCAGATCCTAAGTCTGACGCGTCTACCAATTTCGCCACATCCGCAAATACAGCTCCTTTAAAAGGGGGTGCAAATATACTACTTTTTTGGATTGAAAGATGTTAACCCGGTTTATCCTTAAAAAACAGGGCAATGGAATAAAACACGTATATTTGTCCACGTATTACAATGCAATATAATCGGCAATTATCTGAAAATGTAGTATTTATAAAATAACCATACCACACAATCCAAACCCTTGCCAATAACATCAAAATGAACCATCCGGCAGAAAAAATAATAGAAAAATTAGGGTTAACGCCCCATCCCGAAGGCGGATATTTTAGGGAAACTTACCGAAGCCCGGAAGAAATAGATGCGTCAAACCTGGGAAAAGAATATGACGGTAAAAGAAACTATGCCACTTGTATCTATTTCCTGTTAACCTCAGAGCATTTTTCTGCCCTGCACCGAATCAAACAAGATGAAATTTGGCATTTTTACGATGGATCCCCTTTATGCCTGCACATCATAACGCCATCGGGAATTTATACCCGGCACATGGTAGGCCGGGATTTGGAAAAAGGAGAAACGCCTCAATTGGTTGTTCCGGGCGGCTGCTGGTTTGCAGCGGAAGTAACAAAGGAAAATGCTTATTCGCTTGTCGGCTGTACGGTTTCTCCCGGATTTGATTTTAAAGATTTTGAAATTAAAACCAGAAAAGAACTGATTTCCTTATTTCCCGGTAAGGAGGAGATTATCTCAAAACTGACCCGTAAATAAAACAGGAGCGCTTTCATTTACCCGGATTATTCATACATGGAAAATAAATGCTACCCCTTTTTTAAATCAACTGTGGGAAAGTCCTTTTTACCGAAGTTTCGGATTGTTTTTGTGCCGTTGCTTGTCGCGTTTTTCCTTTTTCTCCAGGTTTTTGCGCAGTGCCTCGTCCAGGTCAATCCCCGTTTGGTTGGCCAGACAAATCAACACAAACAGCACATCGGCCATTTCATCGGCCAGGTCTGCCGCTTTGTCCGTTTCTTTAAACGATTGTTCTCCGTACCGCCGTGCCATAATGCGAGCCACCTCGCCCACCTCTTCGGTCAGCATGGCCATGTTTGTTAGCTCGTTAAAATAACGGACCCCCGTGGTGTTGATCCATCGGTCCACCAATTGTTGCGCTTCGCGAATCGTCATAATTTTGTATTTGGTTCCGGCAAAGATACTGAATTTCTTCAGGGCGGGCTTCCCCGCAAGGCCTCCACGGGCCGTCCACTCATAGTCCTCGTCCGGGGGTGGTGTCGGCTGCTCCCGCAAAAAACCCTGCACGGCGTTTCCGGGGGCTTCCTGTGGTCGCCCCGCCTCCGCCGGCCTCCATACCACCCCCGGCCTGCGGGCTATCCGTTCCCGTTCCTGCCGCGATACACAAAGTTTTGAATGTTCCATGTTTAGACTCTTCCCAATATTTTTGTGTGCCGAATTTCTCATTTCTAAAATCTAATTTACTCTTCCCTTTCGGCAATTTGTTTTTTATGATTTGTGGCTTGTCTTTATTTTCCAAAATCCGCCTTCTTAAATCTAAAATCTGAATTCTGAATTCTAATTTCGTACTTTTGCCGCGCATGAAACAACTAAAAACTTTGGAAAAGGGAATGGACCTCACGGCCAAAACCTTTGCCGGCCTCGAGCAAGTACTGGCCGAAGAATTAAAAAACCTGGGGGCCTTGGCAGTGGAACCTGCTAACCGGGCTGTTTATTTCCGGGGCGACCTTTCCATGATCTACAAAGCTAATTACCTTTGCCGCACCGCCCTGCGGATATTAAAACCGGTGGGGGTCTTTACGGTTCGCAACGAAAACGAACTGTACGAAAAAATTAAACGGGTGGATTGGCCTGCCCTGTTTGATGTAAAAAAGAAAATCATCGTTACCGCTTCGGTTTTCCATTCTTCACTCACCCATTCGCATTATGTGGCATTAAAAACCAAAGATGCCATTGCCGACCTGTTCCGCGAAAAAACCGGAAAACGTCCTTTTGTAAGCAAAGAAAATCCCCAAATTTTTATCGATGTGCACATCAGTGGTGACAAATGTACGGTGTCGCTTGATAGTTCGGGTGTCTCGCTGCACAAACGCGGCTATCGAATCGCTGCTGACAAAGCACCGCTCAACGAAGTGCTGGCAGCCGGTATGTTGCGCCTCAGCGGCTGGGATTTTCAAGGCGACTTTATCGACCCCATGTGCGGGTCGGGAACCCTTCCCATCGAAGCCGCCATGGAAGCCATGCGTATTCCGGCAGGTTATTACCGTCGCCACTACGCTTTTATGCACTGGACTGATTTTGACGAAACATTGTTTCAAAAAATAAAAACGGAAGCTGCTAATGCCATCCGTGAACACGATGACCCCATCATTGCTTCCGACAAATCCTTTCGCGCGTTCCGTATGGCCCAAACCAACCTGAAACATGCGCGG
>CAYYRE010000024.1:0-25106 GCA_964473895.1 uncultured Lentimicrobiaceae bacterium
GTTTCATATCGGGGGCAATAAGATCATGCATCGGCACAAACCCGCCAAAAGTGGAAGCCAAGGCAAGAAATACCAACGGAATCAGCATATTCAACGGCGCCTCGTGTGGTTTTTTCTTGTAAACGGGGTCTTTGGCCCAGAAAATATTGAAATAAATCCGGAAAATATAAAAAGAGGTGAGCCCTGCGGTGATGAATTCGGTCCAGAAAAGCAGTTTGTTTGACTGAAAAGCAGCGGCAATAATCTCATCCTTACTAAAAAATCCGGCAAAAGGCGGAATACCCGAAATGGCCAAACTGGCCACAAGAAAAGTGATATGGGTAACCGGCATATATTTTCGCAATCCGCCCATATCTTTCATAAGGTTGGAATGTACGGCGTGGATAATGGAACCGGCGCCGAGGAACAGCAGTGCCTTAAACATGGCATGGGTAAACAAATGAAACATACCGGCCATATAACCCAGTCCGGCTGCTCCCGAATAACCGGAAACCCCGAGGCCCACCATCATATATCCAATCTGTGAAAGCGTGGAATAAGCCAACACCCTTTTGATATCAAATTGTGTCATGGCAATAATGGCGGCAAAAAGGGAAGTAAACCCGCCCACATAACCGATAAAAAGCAGCACATCCGGGGTTTGGAAATAATAGACAGGGAACATCCTCGCCACGAGGTAAACGCCGGCGACCACCATGGTTGCTGCGTGAATCAAGGCCGAAACGGGGGTTGGACCTTCCATGGCATCCGGCAACCAGATATGCAAAGGGAACATGGCCGATTTGCCGGCTGCCCCCATAAAAATAAGCGCCATGGCCCAGGTGAGCACCGACATCCCCATAAAACTCAAACCAGCCATATGGGCAAAAACATGCGTATGGGGATCGGTTAATATTTTAAAATCAAATGTTCCGGTATAATACGATAACAGAAGAATCCCAATCAAAAATCCCAAATCGGCAAAACGTGTAACAATGAATGCTTTTTTGGCGGCAGCTACGGCCGAAGGCTTATCGTAATAAAAGCCTATGAGCAGGAAAGAGCTGGCACCCACCAATTCCCAGAAAATATACATCTGAAAAATGTTGGTGGCCAAAACCAATCCGAGCATGGAAAAGGTAAACAATGACAAAAAAGCATAAAACCGTTGAAAACCTTTTTCACCCTTCATGTACCCGAAACTGTATATGTGCACCATAAATGAAATGGTTGTCACCACCACCAGCAGCAGCACCGATATGGGATCCAGCAAGATGCCCATATGGATTTGTAAGGTATCGGTAAAAGAAAGCCAGAGCTGATTGAAAGGAATAATGGTTTGGTAAACCGCTTGCGGCACAGCAAAAAAGTATTGCCACGCCGTTACATAAGCCAAAACAAACGACACGGCCAGGCCTGCAGTTCCGAGGAGCCCGGAAACCACAGGTTTCCACTTCATCCCGAAAAGGCCGGTGATGATAAACATGACCAAAGGAATGAGGGGGATTAAAATCGTATAGGAATAATCAACCATTGATATATGTTTTTAATATTTCATTTCATTCACATTATCGGGCTCTATATTTTTTATCCGACGGTATATATTGATGATCAGGGCAATGGCCACCGAAGCTTCCGCTGCGGCAATACCGACAATAAAAAGGCCGAAGAAATGCCCCTGCAAAGCATCGGGGTACAGATACCGGTTAAATACCAAAAAGTTGATTACCACAGAATTGAGAATGAGCTCAATGGCCAAAAGGATGGTAATCAGGTTTTGCCGGATAATAAATCCCGCAACACCGATAAAGAACATAAGGGTACTGACCGTCAGAAAATGATAGATCGAAATGCCTTGTATCATAATGTTTTAATTTGAAGTTTTTTCTTTTTTTGCCACCACAATGGCCACCACCATGGCAGCAAGCAGCAATACACTGATCAATTCAAAGGGCAGGACATAACCGTTTTTTCCCATTCCCAGCAACTGGTTGCCCACCAAATGCATATCCACCGGCACGCTTTTCGTGGCGGTATTTTTGACAAATGCATGTGACAAAAGCACCCATAATACGGTAGCCGTTCCAAAAACAAAAGAAACGATACCCATCCACAATTTCCAAACAGCCGGTCTTTTAAAACTTTCGCTGATATGGCTGGTCAACAGAATACTGAAGATAATCAACACAACGATGCCGCCTGCATAAAGAGTCAGCTGAACAGCTGCCAGAAACTGGTAATTCAACAGGAAATAAAGGCCGGCAGTGGCTACGAGGACAAACAGCAGATAAACGGCCGCCCGCAGCATCTTTTTCGAAGTAATGGTCAACAGCGAAAATACAAGGATTATACCCGACAACAGGTAAAACATAAGAACATTCAGTGTCATGATTTCACCTCCTTCACTTTCTTTTTAAGGGACGAACCCGGTTTGTTTAAAACTTTTGTCAACTTGGACCGGTCAAAAACAGCATGTTCAAAATCCTGCCCCCAGGTTATGGCATCCGAAGGACAGGTTTTAATACACAGTTCGCAAAAGGTACACATAGACAGATGATAAATATGTTTGTCAATGGCACGCACCATTTTTCCCGCCTCGTTGGGTACCTTTTTGGTGATGATTTCGATGGCCCCGTTGGGACAATTCAACTCACAAATACCACATCCGGTGCATTGATGTTGATTGTTTTCATCATGCGGCATGACGACCTCTCCCTTAAACCGGTCGGCCATTTTCAGGGTAGCCCGGTTTTCGGGGTATTGTTCGGTCACGATCTCCCCGGGGCTTACAAAGTATTTTCCGGTGACCCGCATACCTGCCCACAACGAGCGGAGCCCTTTATAAATATCAGAAAAGTATTTTACCACTTCGTTCATTTGTTCGGTTTGTTTTCTGTTTTAAAAATACCAGCCCATCAGCACAACAAAGGAAATCAACACAATGTTCAACAGGCTCAGCGGCAACAAATATTTCCATTCGAGGCGCAACAACTGGTCGATACGCAAGCGTGGGAAGGTCCATTTAAACCACATGATCAGGTAGATCACGAAAAAGGTTTTTCCGAAAAACCAGAAGATGGAAGGAATATAATCCATGATCCGGTTAAAGGCTTCCCAATGCCCTATGTGCAATGGCATCCAGCCTCCAAGGAAAACCGTGGTGGCAATACCGGCCACGATGAACATGTTGATATACTCGGCCAGAAAGAAAAAAGCGAATTTAATGCCCGAATATTCAGTATGAAACCCGGCCGTAAGCTCCGATTCGGCCTCGGCAAGGTCAAACGGTCCCCGGTTGATTTCAGCCGTACTGGCGATCAGGTAAATGACAAAAGCCACCAAAGCCGGGATATGGCCCTTAAAAATCCACCAGCCATCCGCCTGGCTTTGCACAATAGTTGACAACTGCATGGTACCCGAAAAAACCACAATAGCCAGCAACGAGAGGCCTACCGACAATTCATAACTTACAATTTGTGCCCCGCTGCGCATGGCTCCGATCAGCGAATATTTGCTGTTGCTCGACCAACCTCCGATGAGGATTCCTACGACTCCCAACGACGAAACGGCAATGACATAAAAGATACCGATATTGAAATCTATCGCCTGTAACCCTTTGGCAAAGGGCAAAGCAGCCATGGCCATAAACGAGGCGATAATGACAATAAAAGGGGCCAGATTGAATAAAAAGTTATCCGCATTTTTGATACGGATCAACTCCTTTGTCACCAGTTTAATCAGGTCGGCAATGGTTTGCAGCAACCCCCACTTCCCTACCCTGTTGGGCCCGATACGGTTTTGCATCACCGCGCAGACTTTCCGCTCAAGATAAACCAGAAAAAGTCCCAACAAGGCATAAAAAGTCAAAAACAAGAGTCCGATGATCACCAACTCCACGGTCACGGCCAACCAGGGTGCCATGGCGGCATGCAGGCTTTTGTCGATACTTGCCGTTAAGGTTGAAAAACTATAAATATCTAATAGCATAATCTTTTGATTTATCGGTCAATATCAGGAATTACCAAGTCGAGCGAACCGCTGATAGCCACCAGATCGGCAATCAGGCTTCCTTTGCTCAACCGGTTCAGGACAAAAAGATTACTGAAATTCGGGGAACGGAATTTAACACGATAAGGAAATTTTTTTCCATCGCTCACAATGTAGACGCCCAATTCGCCCCGGGCTGTTTCCACGCGTTGATAATATTCCCCCTCTGGCAGTTTCACAATGGGTTTCATTTTGGCTGTAAAATTTCCTTCCGGGATGTTATCTGCCACTTGCTCCAGAATATTCAAAGATTCTTCCATTTCTTCCATTCGGACAAGGTAACGGGTAAAGGCATCCCCTTCTTCATGGACGATTTCCTTGAAATCAAGCTCCTTGTAAAGACCATACGGAGCTATTTTGCGCACGTCGCATGCAAATCCCGAGCCTCTGCCCGAAGGACCTGTCACGCCAAAAGCGATGGCTGTTTCGCGCGACATATGCCCAATGCCTTTGGTCCGGTTATGGAAGATCACATTATCGGTCAGCAACTGTTTGTATTCCGGCAGTTTTTTCCGGAAATATTTTACAAACTCCATGGTGTGTTTCTGGAAATTGGGATGTACATCATGCATCAACCCGCCGGGAGTATTAAAGCTGTGCAATAACCGAGAGCCGAAAGACTCTTCAAAAATGGCGAGAATTTTCTCACGGTCACGCATACCGTAAAAGAAGGCGGTCAGTGCTCCCAAATCCATTCCGAAAGCACTCCACCAAAGGTGGTGGGAGGCAATACGTGAGAGTTCATCGAGCACCACACGGATATATTTCACCCGTTCGGGAACTTCCACTTCCAGGGCATTTTCCACGGCCAGACAAACCGCTTCGTTGTTCATATGGGCCGAAAGGTAATCCATCCGGTCTGTCAGGTGTATGATCTGTTTGTAAGTATCACGTTCACACATTTTTTCGATGGAACGGTGAATGTAACCGATATGCGGCACCAGATATTTTACGGTCTCACCATTCAGGCAAACCTCTAACCGCAGTACTCCATGGGTGGAAGGATGCTGCGGGCCCATATTCACAATATAATCATCCTCTTCCCGGATAATCAGGTTTTTTATGGCTTCTTCACTCATATCAATTGGGGAGTTCTATTATGTTGATATCGTCTTTAAAATCTTTGCGCAACGGAAATCCGTAATCGTCTTCAAGAAACAGCCGCCGCAAATCGGGATGGTTCAAAAAACGAATACCGAAAAGGTCATACACCTCCCTTTCGTGATATTCTGCCGTAACCCAGATATCCGAAACAGTTTCAATCTCGGGGGATTCACGGTTTTCAATGTCCGTTTTTACCACAATCAGGTTATGGGTATCCACCGATTCCAAATGATAAACCACCATAAACCTGTCGAGGTAATCCACGGCAGTCAGACTGATAAGGTAATCAAAAGGCATGGCGGAATTTTTCCTGAGCAACTGTGCCGTTTCACGCCATCTTTTCAAAGGCACATTTACTTCCGTAAATTGTTTTCCCTGATCCACATTGGCAAAAGGCAACAAACCTTTGAGAAAATCAAGCAGATTATTCTTATTTTCCATGTGTTTCTGATTTTTTGTCTTTTTTGTTTTTCTTTCCGGAAACCGATTTGGCTTTTATTTTACGTTGCAGTTGCATTACACCGTAAAGCAAAGCTTCGGGCCGCGGAGGACAGCCGGGAATGTACACATCCACAGGCAACACGTGATCCACACCGCGTACAACAGAATAGCTGTTGTAATAAAACGGCCCTCCCGATACGGCACAGGCTCCCATGGCAATAACATATTTCGGATCAGCCATCTGGTCGTACAACCTTTTAAGAATAGGGACCATTTTATGGACAATGGTTCCCGCCACCACAATCACATCGGCCTGGCGAGGAGTAGCGCGGTACACTTCAATCCCAAAACGGGCAAAATCATAACGCGGCGCCCCGGCAGCCATCATTTCAATACCACAACAACTGGTGGCAAAAGTTAACGGCCATATGGAATTGGACCTTCCCCAGTTGAGAACATCATCCACCGTAGTCAGAAAAACACTGTTACCCAGTTCTTTCAACGACTCCAAAGTTTCGTTGTCTTTGAAGTCTTCGTTACGCATCGATTTAATTTTTATACCCATTTCAATGCTCCTTTCTTCCACGCATACAAAAGTCCGAGACCCAAAATAAAAAAGAAAATAATGATTTCAATGAATGCCCTTAATCCAATGGACTTCATAACCACAGCCCAGGGAAAAAGAAAAACCGTTTCCACATCAAAAATGAGATAAATGATGGCAAACAGGTAATACCCCACATGAAATTGAATCCAGGTAGGGCCTTCCGTGGGAATACCACATTCATAAGGCTCAAATTTTTGAAGGTTAAAGGATTTGGGGGCAACCAGTGAAGCAAACAGAATACCACCGCCTACCAATACCACAGCGATGATAAAAAACAAGACCAATGTTTCTCCATTCATATAGCGACCTATATAGATTTTTAGATGAAATTTGGTGCGAATGTAGAATAATATTCATATTTAATTATTTCGTTTTGCTAATATTTTTCACCAAAATCCTTATTTATTGTTAATCTAAATTAACAATAACAGGATTGTCGGCTCCACTTGAAAAACAACCAAAAGAAAATGAAATAATTACCGGAAATAACCACGGCATAAGCAAAAAATATCTTTGCAAAAAAGAAGAAAAAGTTGGTTAGGCAAACCGGTTTTTCCATAAAGTTGTTAAAAGTTTACAAAACAAAGTAGGCTTTAACAATCTGATAAATCAGCAAATAAATATCTTTTTATATACCTGCCCCTACACCCCTTCCATAAGGGGAATATTTGGAATTTATTTGCTGATTTATAATACATTATAAAGATATTTTTCTTCAAATTTTAAACAACTTCCATACCATATTTTTTCATGCGCCGGTCGAGGGCCTGCCAGGTAATGTTCAGCAAGGCGGCTGCTTTGGATTTGTTATTACCCGCTTTCTCAAGGGCTTTCCTGATCAACCGGCGTTCGTTTTCTTCCAGGTCGAGGTCTTCATTTTCCGTCACCACAGGAAGTGTTTTTTCTGCCGCAACAGGGTGACCGGTATTAGCCTTTTCCGGTGCCGTTTCATGCGACAGTTTAAAATGTTCGGGGCGTAGCACATTACCGTCACACAAAATAACCGCCCTTTCAATGATATTTCTCAACTCACGGATATTGCCCGGAAAATCATAGCCCATAAGTTTTTGCATGGCCTCTTTTTCCACATCCATCACCGGCTTTCCAAACTGACGGCAATAGATTTTCAGGTAATAATCGGTCAGGGAAGGAATATCTTCTTTATGCTCACGCAACGGAGGAATGTTGATGACAAAAATATTCAAACGGTGAAACAAATCAAGGCGGAACTTGTTTTCATGGGCCAGCTTTTCCAGATCGGTATTGGAAGCGGCAATTACCCGGACATCCACCTGACGGCTTTGGCGCGAGCCCACCTTGCTGACCTTTCTTTCTTCGAGGACACGTAACAACTTGGCTTGTTGCAACAATGGCATATCGCTGATTTCATCCAAAAAGAGGGTTCCGCCATCGGCTATTTCGAACCAGCCCTCTTTATCCGTGTCGGCACCGGTAAAAGCCCCTTTTTTATGTCCGAAAAACTCACTCTCGAAAAGACTTTCGGGAATGGCCGAACAATTGACCGAATAGAAGGTTTTGTTACTCCGGCTGCTGAGATAATGAATTCCGTGGGCTACCAATTCTTTTCCCGTACCGCTTTCGCCGAGAATCAGCACCGAAGTATTGGGCGTTTGGGCCACTTTGGTCATCATTCCTACCATCTCTTTCATGGCAGGACTGTTGCCCACCAGACGAACCCCAATGTTTTCGAGCAGTTTCTTGGAAAGCATATCCCTGTTGGAGCGCACACTGTTCAATTCGGTGGAAAGCTGAATAAACCGTTCCGTACGGACTATGGCTTTATAAACATCTGCCAGGCGAAAAGGTTTGGCAAAATAATCGACAGCCCCCCGGCGCATGGCATCGATAACCGTATGCATATCTCCATGACCGGAAATCATGATAATTTCCGTTTGCCGGTGAATTTTTTTTATCTCATCGAGCAAGTCCAGCCCGCTCATACCGGGTAACCGGATGTCAAGTATGGCAATATCGGGTTGCTGCCTTTTCACCAGTTCAAGTGCCTTGTCGGGATGATTTGCCGAAAAGACGGCAAACCCTCTGCTTTTTAAAAACTCGGCAATTTCGTCCACCAATCGTGGTTCATCATCCACCACCAAAATGCGTAATTTATTCTCCATAAGTTAATTTTTCAATGGTAACAGAATCTTAAACTCCGTCATTTCTTGCTCACGGCTTTGGACGGAAATATCGCCCCCAAATTCTTTTACAATCCCAAAAGAAATGGAAAGCCCCAGCCCCGTCCCTTTTTCTTCGTCTTTTGTGGTAAAGAAAGGATCGAAAATTTTATGCAGATGGGCCTGTGGAATTCCCGTTCCGTTGTCCCTGACCACAATGACACATTCGTTTTTCTTACGTTGACAGGAAAGAAAAATTTGTTTTTGATACCCGTTTCCAGCCATTTTCCGTTCTTTTTCTTCCACGGCAAAACGGGCATTGGAAAGCAGGTTCAAGAAAACTTGTTCGAGACGGTACGGATTCCCCGATACCACCAGTTTTTCATCCGCAAAATCCAACTGTAAATCTATCTGATAATCTTTTAATTGCATCCTTACCAGCGACAAGGCATTGTGCAACACTTTTACCACATCCACATCCTCTTTCAGGGTTTCCTGCTGGTCACGCGAAAAAATACGTACATGCTGAATGATTTGGTTGATGCGTTCCACATCCTGGAAAAGCACTTGAAACTTACTTTTTATGTACTCTTCGTCCAGACGGCCTTCGCTCATGCGCATCAGAATATTTTCGAGACCCATGGAAATGCCTCCGAGGGGTTGGTTTACTTCGTGCGACAGGCCGGCGGAGAGTTCTCCTATGTATTCCAATTTGGATTTTTGCACAAGCAATTGTTGCTGTTGCTTCACTTTTTCCACTTCCCGTTCAATACGGTTTTCCAGTTCACGGTTTAATTCATTCAAGGCATTTTCGGCCTTTTTCCGGGCACTGATATCCGACAAGAAAACAAGGCAGGCATTTTCTTCATCCCAAACTATTTCACTGGTCTTCAGCTCAACCCATTTCATCTTACCCGAAGATGACACAAGCCGTACATCAATAAATTCGGTCCCTTTTCGCTGACCGGCCGTGGCAATAAACCGCTCGAACCGTTTTTTATCTTCTTCGTAAACGGCATCGATTAAACAACTGCCAATCAGGTTACCGGCTTTGGTTTCTAAAATCTCAAGCGTTTTGGGGTTGACCATCACGATCATCCTGTCAACAATCAGGATAATACCATTGATGGCGTTTTCAAAAATCAGACGGTATTTTTCTTCGCTTTCGCGTAATCGTATTTCCGTAATACGCCGTTCGTTGATTTCTTTTTCCAGTTCTACGGTACGCTTTTTTACCCGGCGTTCCAAATGGACATTGAGTTCGCGCAATTCGTTTTCAACCTGTTTTCGATAAATGGCGGCACCAAGATTATGGGCCAAAGTTTCCAGGGCACCGGTTTCGGCTTCCGACCATATTCTGTCGTTCTCACATTCATCCAGACCGATAAATCCCCACCACTTTTCCTTTACATAGATCGGCATGGAAAGAATGGAAATAATATCCTGCTCTTCCAGTACCGTTCTTTCCTGGTCATTTTCGAAATCGCGGACAAAGCCGTGAATATAGCCATGATTTTGCATCACGCTGACCCAACGTACAAAAATGGGATCATCAAAATAGAGCCGTTCAAGAGTCGGATTGTCTATTTCGGGCTTCACCTCTCCTTTCACCCATTCATAAATCTGGGAGGTAAAGGGCTTTCCCTGTTCATCTTCAAAATTCTGAAAAATATACACCCTGGAAGCATCGGTAGCCTCCCCAATGAGCTGCAGCACTTTCAGTACGGAAGGCCGGTTAAACCCCTCTTCGAAAAAAATGGCCGTCACATGGGCCAATGCCCGAAGGATGGCTTCGCTTTTGCGTTGTTCCTTTTCGGCCACCTGTCTTTTTTCTTCTTCCCGCCTAACCTTTTTGTCCAGCAAAATATCATTGGCCTGTTCTTCAATGGTTTTCAACAAATGGTCCGAGTCCACCGGTTTGAGCAAATAGGCTTTCACCCCCAATTCAATGGCGCTCAAAAAATAACGGGATTCCCCGAATGCGGAAAGGATAATTATCCGCGTATTTTTGTCGATTTCCCGGATACGGGCAATCATATCCAATCCATCCATCACCGGCATCCGCACATCGGTAAGAACAATATCGGGGTGGTATTTTTTGAAACTTTCCAATCCCTCGAGTCCGTCCGAAGCAACGTAAACCTTCTCCACAGAAAAATCCAATATCCTTTTATAGATGTTCCTCAAGGTGGGATCATCTTCAATGTAAAGCAGGGTTACATTTAGCTTTTTCATACTCAAGGGTTTACTTGTTTCTTTATTAAACGGACAGAGGACAAATGCAAACTGTCGGCATGATAGCCTTTTATGAGCCTTTCGGCAAATTGTTCAAAATCGGGATGAAAGAAAGCCCAAACATAACCAAATGCCACAAACTCATTGCTCACATTCCGGAACCCTTTGCTTGTTCTCCACCAGTGTTCGGGATCGAAAGTACGGTCGGTATCGGCAATAATGCCTACATTATAATGGTCGCCAAAAGCACGTTCAAACATAAGATGGGTCCTGCGGGAATGCACCCCCACCGAAAAAATATTAAAAGCTTTTCCAAATTCGGGATGTTTTTCAAACAAAAGGCGGGTTGCCACCGCCGTATTGTAGGTACGGTTAATGGTAACCGTTGGCGGGATAACTGCCCGGTAAATCGTATCCTGAAATCCGTAACCTTTCATAACAGCCACCGCCCCTTCGGCAGTATTTTTAAAGGTAACATAATCACGCCATTGGGTAATGGGCAATCCGGTAACAACCATGTGCCGGTAATGGTTTTTCCGGTAAAAATCAACAGCATGGCGCAACGCGTAATCTTCAATCCATCCTTCCACCACGAGCGTCCGGGCACGAACCGGACGGTTCAGCGAAAGCCATTCACACACCGTCGCCAGCCAAATCCTGAAAATGAGGGCCAATATCACGCCAAAGGCAACCCACCCCCAAAAAGTCAACCGGCGACAGGATTTCCTGACAAAAAAACGAATCTTCATGTGTTGAAAATTTTGTAATCGATTAAACATAAGGCCATTCCAAAATTTCCGTACACAGGGAACCCCTTCGCTTTCACATGAATTTTATTAATCGTTTTTCCAAATGTATTATAACAAATAAAATTCATGTTCGTTTCTTGTGAAAGGTTCGTTTGCGAATATTTATACTTTTGCCAAAAATAAGAATTTTAACCGCGCCCGCACAAGGGCTCATTGAATTTTAATATGGACTTATCCGACCTGCGCCGTGAATTTGGCCAGAAAGCTTTCCCGGGGTTCCGGTGGCCCGATGCACCGTTCCCTCTGATTTCAGATTGGCTCAACGATGCCATTACGGCAGGTATTCAGGAACCCAACGCCGTTACACTGTCGACCTGTGGCAACGACAAGGTGGTGAGCTCCAGAACCGTGTTGATCAAAGAATTTTCAGAAAAGGAAGGCTTTATTTTTTACACCCATTATCACAGCCGGAAAGGCAGGGCATTGGAAGAAAACCCCCATGCTTCGCTGCTCTTTTACTGGCGCGCGCTGGAAAAGCAAATCAGTATTGAAGGAACGGTTCAAAAAGTTGCAGCTGAAAAATCAGACCAATATTTTTATTCCCGTCCGCTTGAAAGCCGTATCAGCGCAGCGGTTTCTGCACAAAGCGAAATATTGGATGACTTTCCCACCCTTATCAAACGGTGGGAAGCATTGAAAAACAGTGGTAAAGAGATCCGCCGGCCGGAAAACTGGGGCGGATACCGGTTGGTTGCCAACAGCATCTCCTTCTGGCAAGGAGGCCCCCACCGCTTGCATGAAAGAATGGTTTACCAAAACATGGGGACACATTGGTCCAAACACAGACTGTTTCCATAGTGCTTTACATTCGAGCTACATTCAATTTGTTTGCAAAACGAAGCCAATCAGCGGTAAAAACGGTTTGTTTTCGACTTACTCCTGGGAAGGATACTGTGGTTAAACCAAAAAAATTAAAAGCCTGTACCTGTGCGTATGGTTTTTTTATATCTTTGCCCCATTAAAAGGATCCTTTTAATCTTTTCCTTTATTAAAGAACTTCTGAAGATTTAACATACCCAGATTAACCGGATGACTTTCTCAAAAAATAATAAATTTAAATTACATGTACGATATTATAACGCTGAACAGTAAGCTGGTAGGCGAACTACGGCAAATTGCCAAAGAATTGGGCATTCCCAAAACCGAAAAACTGGTAAAACGGGATCTGATTTACAAAATCCTGGATCAGCAGGCCTTGATACCGGTAAAAGAAGAAGTCCCGCGTGAAACCCGTGAAAAAAAGACCCGCGGCAGAAGAAAAAAAACCGAAACAGCTGAGACTTCAGCAACACAACCATCCAAACAAGAAGACACAAAAAATCCGGAACCGGAAAACAAGGCATCTGCCCGGGAAGAGAAAACCGAAGAACAACCATCGCAGCCACCCAAGCGGCGCCGCGGACGTCCCCGAAAAGTGCAAAAGACATCAGAAGAAACTGCTGCGGCTGCAACGCCGGAGGCTGCAGAAAAACCCACTGCAGCAGATAAGGGAGCGGAAACCAAATCCGTGAACGAAAAGAAAGAGCCGGAAAAGAAAACCGAACAACCTCAACAGGAAAAACAGCGGGAAGAAAAAAAAGAAACAGCGGAAGAAGCTGCCGCAAGGCACCGTTCACACCTCGAAGCTTATGAGGCCCGCATGAAACGTCGTAAAAGGGTCACCCGGACAACCGAAGAAGCAGACAAAACAAAAGCGGAAGCCGAAAAAGAACAAAAAGAGGAAAATAAAGAACCCGCCGTATCACAAGAACAAAAACCGGAAGAGACAAAAACAACAAACCAACCTCGCCCACCCAAAGTGCAGGAACCAAAAAAAGAAGAACCCAAGTATAACCTGGAAGGGATTATTGAGTCGGAAGGTGTTCTGGAAATCATGCCCGATGGATACGGTTTTTTACGCTCTTCGGATTACAATTATCTGAATTCCCCGGATGATATTTATGTTTCGCAGTCGCAAATTAAACTGTTCGGGCTAAAAACCGGAGACACCGTATTGGGCACCATTCGTCCGCCGAAAGAAGGCGAAAAATACTTTCCCCTGATCAAGGTCATTACCATTAACGGCAGGACACCGGAAGAAATTCGTGACCGTATTCCTTTCGATTTTCTGACCCCCCTGTTTCCGCAGCAAAAGTTCAAACTCACAGGCCATCCCAAAGAAACCATTTCGACACGGATCATGGATATGTTTTGCCCCATAGGCAAAGGACAGCGCGGTCTGATTGTTTCGCAACCCAAAACCGGTAAAACGGTTTTACTGAAAGAAGTAGCCAACGCCATTGCATACAATCATCCCGAAGTTTACCTTATCATTCTGCTCATCGATGAACGGCCGGAAGAAGTTACCGATATGGCGCGGAGTGTTAAAGCAGAGGTCATCGCCTCCACCTTTGACGAACCTGCAGACAAACATGTCAAAATTGCCAACCTGGTGTTGGAGAAAGCCAAGCGCATGACCGAAAGCGGTCACGATGTGGTTATCTTACTCGATTCCATTACCCGCTTGGCGAGGGCATACAATACCGTATCGCCCGCTTCCGGAAAGGTATTGTCGGGTGGTGTGGAAGCCAATGCTTTACAAAAACCCAAACGCTTTTTCGGTGCAGCGCGGCAAATCGAAGACGGTGGTTCGCTGACCATTCTTGCCACGGCACTCATCGATACGGGATCTAAAATGGATGAGGTGATTTTTGAAGAATTTAAAGGAACGGGGAACATGGAGTTGCAGCTCGACCGGAAACTGTCGAACAAACGGATTTTCCCCGCCATTGACATTGTTTCTTCGAGCACCCGCCGCGAAGACTTACTTCTCGACAAAGATGTTTTACAACGGGTATGGATCCTGCGCAACCACCTATCGGATATGAATCCGGTGGAAGCCATGGAATTTCTCAAAGAAAAAATGAAATTCACCCAAACCAACGAAGAGTTTTTACTCTCGATGAACGGTTAGCAAAGGACAATGTTGTGCCAATAAAAAAGAGGCCGGTACGCTTGGCGTACCGGCCTCTTTTAAATAGCACCATTTGGTTTTCCGTTATTTGGAATTTATTCCTCCTGCCACTTCGGCAATCACAGCGGCGGCTCTTTGGGAAGCCCCGCCGGAGCCCAATTTTTTCTTTAAAAGAACATAGGCATCCGATAACTGTTTCCGGCGCTGTTCGTTGTAAAGCAATTCCCGTAGCTCCTGCGAGATTTTTTCTTTTGTAAAATCCTTTTGAATCAGCTCTTTTACCACTTCCCGATCTAAGATCAGGTTTACCAGCGAAATATACTTTACATGGACAAGCTTTTGGGCAATCACATAAGTCAAACCGTTGATTTTATAACCTACCACTTGTGGGACACCAAACAAAGCGGTTTCGAGCGTGGCGGTTCCCGAAGCCACGAGGGCAGCACGGGCATTTCGCAACAGTGCATGGGTCGCATCATAAACCACCGGCAAATGAAAACCGGCATACACCTGCCTGGAAACCGATTTTACACCGGCAACAACAAATTGAAAATCAGGAAAATCTTCCGCCACACGCTGCATTTCGGGCAATATTTTACTTATTTCCTGTTCCCGGCTGCCCGGCAAAAGAGCCACCAACGGCCAGTCCGGTAAGCCGTTATGTTTCAAAAATGCTTCCCTGGATACTACTTTTTCCTCCTGAAGTTCATCCAAAAGCGGATGTCCCACAAAATCAACCGGATAGTCATAACGGGCATAAAATTCTTTTTCAAAAGGCAGAATGACCATCATCCGGTCCACATATTTTTTCACTATCCGGACACGGGATGTTTTCCATGCCCATACGGTCGGAGAAATATAAAAAACTGTTTTCAAGCCCATTTTGTGGGCAAACTTTGCCATACGCAAGTTAAAACCCGGATAATCGATAAAGATGACCACATCGGGGACATAACGGCGTAATTCCTTTTTGCACAAGGCAAAGTTTTTCCGAATAGTGAATATATTCTTTAAAACTTCCACAAACCCCATAAAGGCCAGGTCACGGTAATGTTTTACCAGCTCTCCCCCTACGGCCTGCATTTTATCACCGCCCCAAAACCGGAACTGCGCCTCCGGATCGTTTTTCCGGATGGCCTTCATCAGGTTCGCCCCATGCAAATCGCCGGAGGCTTCACCGGCAATGAGGTAATATTTCATAATCCGTGCGGTTGCTTAAAAAAGAGGAAGAAAAAACCGAGGATTAAAACGATGGTCATCAGCAAAACGCCCTTCCCCGTTTTGGTATTTCCCCAGGTAACAAAGGTCATGCGAAAAAGCAGCGCATTTCCTATCATACTCAACAAGTAGATGTTTTCGGGTTGTTGCAAGCCATGCCACAAGCCGGTACTTTTCAACAGCCAGTCGATCCCGTAAAAAAGGGCGTAAAAGGGCAATGGCAAAACCAATCCCATCACCAGCCCGAGAAAAAAATTATTTTTTTTAAAAAATGCCATGACGCTAAAATTTCAGTTTTTTCAACAGTCTGGTGGCCGTAAAATCGAGCTGTACAGGCACCACAGCCACATAATTGTCGGCAAGGGCCTTTTCATCCGTGTCTTTTCTCGGATCGCCGTTCACAAAAGTCCCGCCGATCCAATAATAGGTTCTTCCAAAAGGGTCGGTACGTGCATCAAAATCTTCAATCCAGCGGGCTTTGGCCTGACGCACCACTTTGATTCCTTTGACAGGGTTCCCCGATTTTTTGGGAATGTTCACATTAAGGCAAACGCCATCGGGAAGTCCTTCCCGTAAAACTTTGGCTGTAATGGTATTGACAAAAGGGTCCACATGGCTGAAATCGGCATCATGATCATAATCGTCCACCGAAAAACCAATGGACGGAATTCCATCGATAGCCCCTTCCATTGCCGCAGCCATGGTACCGGAATACACAATATTGATGGCGGCATTGGAACCGTGGTTGATGCCCGAAACAATCAAATCGGGTTTCCTGTCAAGCAAAGCATGTTTTCCCAGTTTGACATTATCCACCGGCGTACCGTTGGTCAGAAACTCCCGGAAACCTTCTTCTTCATGAATCAGCCGCGGCATCAACGGTGTTTTGATGGTCACCGCATGACTCATTCCCGACATCACCTGTTCGGATGAAATCACCACGACCTCACCGAAAGGGCGCATTAATGCAATCAACTTCCTGAGCCCTTTGGCATGGATACTGTCATCATTGGTAATCAATATGAGCGGTTGTTTGTTCATTGTCTTGTCTTCATTACACCGGAAACATTTCCGCTATTTGACTTGCAAAAGTACATGAAATTTTTTCATTCGAAATGACACACAGACGAATGAAAAAAATTTAAGGGAAAGCGAAGCGGTTCCCCCTGTAAAAAAAGAGTTTGCACTGTATCTTTTATGGGAAAATGATGTTTGTACAGGGGAAATATACAATGAGTTTTGCTTGTATTGCCGGTAGGATGAAAATAGCGCCAACCAAACGACAGTTTGCCAAAAAATGTGTAATCTTGTCATAAAATCAAGGTACGGTAAAATTTTTGTTTCCGGCAACATAAAATATTTCATTATGAAAAAGAACGATAAATTTTCAATTTACTATTGGATAGGGCTGTTTTTTATGTTTTTACTGATCGACAGCCTCTTTTTTGCTCCCGGGAGAAGCGGTACCCGTATTTTCACTTACGACCAATTTGTCCAAAAGGTGGACTCCGGAAAAGTGGAAAGGGTGTTGATATTACCTGACAAAATCATTGGTGAATTAAAAAGCGTAAAACAGGACACTTCGCATAAAATGATTACCAACGGGCCGGCGGCTCCCTGGCGGTTAAGGCTGAAATCAATTGAAGACCAGATTAAAAGACAGTTTATTGTGACCCGGCTGCCGGATGTAAGCGACCGTCAACTGTTACAACGGTTGTTAAAAGCAAGGGTACAAATACAGGGAAAATACGTTTCACATGCCTTTAAGAATTTCCTGCTCGACTGGATTCTGCCCTTTATCTTTTTGTTTGCCCTGTGGGGATTTCTTTATAAAAAGATGGGGCCCGGAAACCCTATGCTCGATTTAGGAAAAAGCAAAGCCAAAATCCTGGCCGAAAAACCGGAAAACCCGGTAAAATTCAGTGATGTGGCCGGCGTGGATGAAGCGGTGGAAGAAGTGAAAGAACTGGTGGACTTTTTAAAAAACCCCTCCAAATACACCCAACTTGGCGGGAAACTGCCCAAAGGCGTCCTGTTGGTAGGCCCTCCCGGAACGGGAAAGACCTTGCTGGCCAAAGCAGTGGCAGGCGAAGCCGGGGTGCCCTTTTTTAACCTGAGTGGCTCCGATTTCGTGGAAATGTTTGTCGGCGTGGGTGCAGCGAGGGTACGCGACCTTTTCAAAGAAGCCAAAAGCCATGCCCCCTGTATCATATTTATCGATGAAATTGATGCCATTGGCAAGAGCCGTGCTTCCAATGCCGCCTACAGCAGCGGGTACGATGAACGCGAAAATACACTCAACCAGTTGCTGGTCGAAATGGATGGTTTCGATGCCGGCATCGGCGTCATTATTATGGGAGCTACCAACCGGCCGGAAGTATTGGATGCCGCCTTGTTGCGCCCGGGACGTTTCGACCGGCAAGTACTGGTAGACAAACCGGACCTAAAAGGCCGTGAAGCCATTTTTAAAGTGCACACCCGGAACCTGAAACTGGACGACAAAGTTGACCTGCACCGTTTGGCAGCACAAACCCCCGGTTTTGCAGGGGCCGAAATTGCCAATGTATGTAACGAAGCCGCCATATTGGCTGTCCGTAAAAAACATGAAAAAGTACTCATGAGCGATTTTGAAGAAGCCATTGAACGGGTGATCGCCGGACTGGAAAAGAAAAATAAAATCATTAACGAAAAAGAACGGAAAATCGTTGCTTATCACGAGTCGGGCCATGCCATCGTGGGTTATTTTACCGAAGGTGCCGATGAAGTGCAAAAAGTATCCATTGTTCCACGCGGCATAGGCGCACTGGGCTATACGCTGCAAATGCCCCTGGAAGACCGTTATCTTATGTCGAAAACCGAACTGCTGGGCAAAATCAAAGGACTGCTTGGCGGACGTGCCGCCGAAGAATTGATTTTCGGCGACATCTCCACTGGAGCCTCCAACGACCTTGAAAAAGTAGCCCAGCTGGCTAAAAACATGGTCACGGTGTACGGAATGAGCGACAAACTCCCCAATATCTCTCTTGTAAACAACGCAGGGCCGGGCTTTCTGGGTAATGCCAACGGATTGGAACGCCGTTCGGAATTCCTGGAAAAACTGATTGATGAGGAAGTACAGCAAATCATTAACACCTGTTATGAAGATGCCAAAAAAATCTTATTGAACAAAAAAGACAAACTGGAAAAAATGGCCTCCATGCTTCTCGAAAAAGAAGTGATCGAGCATGAAGAAATAGAAGCCGTTCTCGGAAAGTAGATGGTTTTTCCGATGTTTTCGATTTTCATAAAACAAACAAAAAGTCCGTTGCCATGCGGAATGCAACGGACTTTTTTTAATTATTTAAGATGATTTTTTTCATGCCGGGGATAAAAACCTGAGAACATTCTTAATTTTGCCGCATGAAACAAATGCCATGAAAAAAATTCTGTTCATTATCAGTTTGTTCCTTTCGATTACCTTCAGCGGAACCCTCTTGGGACAAAACGGGGAACAACACGCCAAAACCCTTCATCTGAAAATTTTAGAAACCAGCGATGTCCACGGGTGTATTTTTCCGCAAGACCTGGTCAACCAACGTATCCGGAAGGGCTCTCTGGCTCAGGTAGAAACTTTTGTCAAACAGCTTCGAGCCAATAAAAAACAAACCGTTGTTCTTTTGGACAACGGCGACATTTTACAAGGGACTCCTTTTGTTTATTATTACAATTATGTGGATACCACCCCGCCTCATCAACTGGCGGTCATTATGAATTATATGCACTATGCAGCGGGAACCGTAGGCAACCATGACATAGAGCCGGGACATCCGGTCTATGATAAATTCCGTAAAGAAATTGATTTCCCGTGGCTTGCCGCCAACGCCGTGGTCGATTCCACCGGAAAACCCTATTTCAAACCTTATGTTATCCTGCACCGTGACGGACTGAAGATTGCCGTGTTCGGGATGATCACTCCGGGTATTCCCAACTGGCTGCCACCTTCCATTTGGTCGGGGATGCATTTCGAGGACATGGTGAAAACGGCACGACACTGGGTGAAAATTATCCGTGAAAAGGAACATCCCGACCTGTTGATCGGACTGTTTCATTCGGGAACAGACAGCCATTACGGAGCCAGCGACAACGGTCCTTTGGAAAATGCCTCGGCGCTGGTAGCCAAAGAAGTTCCCGGCTTCGATGTGGTTTTTGCCGGCCACGATCACAAGCCCAAAAACGAAACCCTTATCAATACGGCCGGCAAAGATGTCCTTGTACTGGATCCGGGAGCTCATGCCCAGCTGGTTTCCGTGGCGGATATTACGCTGACTTACAACCCCCAAACACACAGATACAGCAAGAACATTACCGGACATTTGCAAAGCATGTCATCTTACCAACCCGATAGTGCTTTCATGGCCCGTTTCCACTCCGACTTTGTGCAGGTAAAACAGTTTGTAGATCGTCCCATTGGGAAATTTACCAAAGGGATCGACGCACGCAACGCCCTTTTCGGCCCATCGGCATTTGTCGATTTTATCCATCAAGTTCAACTGCAAAACACCCATGCCGATGTTTCCATAGTCTCTCTTCTTTCAACACATGCCCGCATTGCCAAAGGTGAGGTTTACATGCGCGATCTGTTTAATTTGTACCGGTTTGAAAACTATCTGTACACCATGAAACTATCGGGTAAAGAAATCAAAAACCTGTTGGAATATTCTTATGGCCTTTGGTATAACACGATGCAAAATAAAAACGATCATCTGTTACTTTTTAAAACCGATGCCAAAGGCCGGCTGGTAAAATCCAAATGGAGCGGCAAACCTGTTTTAAAGAATCCGTACTACAATTTTAATTCAGCTGCCGGTATCCGTTACACTGTGGATGTGAGCAAAAAACCGGGAAACCGCATTACCATTCTTTCCATGGCCGATGGACAACCATTTAAAATGGATAAAATATATACAGTGGCCATCAATTCGTACCAGGGAAACGGCGGCGGAGGTACTTTGACCGACGGCGCAGGGATTCCTAAAAAGAAATTGGCCGGACGTATCGTCAAAAACTCCAAAAAGGATATTCGTTACCTTGTAATGCAATGGATTGAAAAGAAAGGTACAGTAACGCCCCATGCACTGGATGAATGGAAGGTAATACCCGTAAAATGGGCTAAACCGGCTGCGAAACGCGACAGAGAGCTGCTGTTTGGAAAGCCATAATCCGGAACATCCACCGGATTTTTCGGGTTATTCTTCCCCCAGCTTTTTTACGTCCACTTTTTTCTCAGGCATTGGGTCTTGTTCGCCTTTGGCGGCCAGTGCACGCATTTCGTTCACAAAGCCTTCGATGGCTTCATCCGAAAAATCTTTCTCTTTGGCTGCTTCTTCCAGCGTACCCCAAATGGGCTCTCCGCACATGATACAACGGATACCTTTTTCCATCAGGTAACGTACCGAAAAGGGGTAGTTATTCACCAGCTCTTCAATGAGAATATCTTTGGTTATTTCAGGTTTTGCCATGATTTTAATTTTTTTGCAAAAATAAAAAACGGTTAAAAAAGGCCATCATTTTTATAAATCTCCATTTGCACTTCCGAAAAAGGTGTAATCCTGACCGATTTTCCGTTTTTTTCGTTGGTTACCGTTCCATTTTCAAAATTCACGCTGATGACATCACCATTTTCCAACTCCAAATCTTTCAATGAATGGTAAGTGAGTATGGGGAAAGCGGCATTTATCGCATTGCGTTCATAAATTGCCCCGAACGATTCGGCAAGAATGGCCTGCACACCCAGCGTTTTAAAACCGTCCACCGCCTGCTGACGCGAGCTGCCGGCACCGAAATTTTTACCGGTAACGACAATATCACCGGGTTGTACTTTTTGGGCAAAGTCTTCATAACCTTCCAGATTATCAAAGATATACTGTCCCATTTTTTCAGGGTCGGTAATTTGCAGATAACGGTTATGGTAAATCATATCCGTATCGATGTCATCTTTTGGTATCAGCCACACCCTTCCTTTCACTTCGACAGGCTTATCCACCGGAGCATGTTCGTGTTGTGCAGCAGGTTTAAAGTCGATTTCCGAATTTTCATAATCAAACGAAGCCGGATGATCCGGAATATCATCTTCATCAGTAATGTATCCGGCAACCGCCGAAGCCGCTACCGAAGCCGGTGAAGCAAGATAGACAAGCCCTTTTCCCTGTTTACCGGGAAAGTTACGGTTACCGGTACTGATGGTTACCTCACCCGGTCCGTTTTGTCCCACTTGTCCGGCAGCACAACCGGCACAGCCGGCATTGGATACCAGAGCGCCGGCATCCTTAAAAATGGCAAGCAAACCTTCGTCAAGGCACTGACGCCAGATTTTATCGGTAGCCGGTACAATTTTCAAAACCACACCGGGGGCCACCCGGCGTCCTTTCAGAATACGCGCCACCGTACGCATGTCTTCCATACGGCCGTTGGTACAACTGCCCACAAAAGCCGAATCGATTTTTACCTTTTTTTCCGTTTCAATATCCACCGTATCGTGCGGTTTTCCCGGCCGGCTTACCATGGGAACAAAACGGCTTACATCGAGGGTATATTCTTCAGCATATTCTGCCTGTTCATCGGCAAGAACAGGTTTCAATTTACGTCCGGTAGCCTTTTCGCAGTAATCCATGACGGCGCGGTTGGGTGGAAAAAGCAGGATAATCACCCCCATTTCGGTACCCATCGAAGCAATGGTGATGCGTTGATCAAGGGTCAGACCTTCCACCACATCGCCGTAAAATTCAACGGCCTTTCCGAGCAAGCCGTTGGCTCCAAACCGGTGCAAAAGGTTTAAGATAATATCTTTGGCCGTAACATTTTCAGGCAATTGACCTTCGAAAGTAATTTTTACCGAAGGGGGAACTTTAAACCACACTTTTCCACGATGAAAAGCGGCTGCAATATCCTTGTCCCCCATGCCTTGTCCAAAGGCGCCGATAGCACCGAGAATATTGGCATGCGAATCGGTGGTAACCGCTGTGGAGCCGGGCCATGCCAGTCCTTCCCGGATCAGGGTATGCGTACCGATGCCATTGTTGATGTCAAAGACTTTTATCCCGTGTTTCCGGGCAAAAACCCGCACCATTTGCTGGTTGGCGGCATATTTCTGGTCGCTGCCCGTGGGATTGGTATCGAAAGTAAAAAAGGTTTTGGACGGATCATCAATGGAGAGTCCGAAATTTTCGATATTTTTTACCACGTTGGGGCCGCCGAAATCACGGGCCACACGGGCATCAATGGCAATATCCACAATGTCGCCCGGCCGGACGGTTTTCTGTACCGAATGGGCGACAATAATTTTTTCTATAATGGTCATAATGCAATCGTTTTAACAGCCCAAAAATAGCAGAAAAAACCACCCGGAACAGCAAGTTTTATGTAACAGATGGAAACAATTTTGTTAGAAAAATCATCCCACTACCGGTGCCCTCCTGAATTCTTTGGTACGATCGAAAAGGTAGCGGTAGGTCACGTAGGTTTTATAAATACGGGCTTCCACATAGCGCTCTACCATTTTCATCATGGCCGGATTAAAATCACCGATCCAGTTCATTTCGAGATGCACATAAGGAAATCCGGGCTTTTTGGTTTCATCTTCAAAACGCTGAATCAATGCCGATTCCACTCCTTTGCCCTGCTGTTGGGGTACCACACCGAAAATCAATCCCAGCAGCCGGTTGGTTTTCCGGAAAACCTTTAATCCGAGATAGAGCCTGATTTTATTAAACCAATGTAATTTCCCATTAAACGAACGGATGATCTGGTTGATGTCGGGAATCATGATATAAAAGGCTATGGGCTCTTTTTTATAATAACCGAAAATCACCGCCCGTTCGTCAATCACCGGCTTCAGCGAATAGAGTAATGCTTTCGCCTGGGGCAGACGCATGGCCGTTACCCCGGGAAAACGTGCCCATGCTTTATTATAAATGCTCAGAAAATCCGATGCATACTGTTCAAACCGTTTCCACCGAAAAATATCAAAAGTGTAATCCGGATTTTTTAAAACACGCAAAGCTTTTTGGTGGGCTACCTCCGAGGCGCCTTCTGCAATGTTTTTGTAATATACGTATTGATTAAAATAATTCTTAAACCCGTAGTTTTCAAAAAGCTTGTTATAATAAGGGAAATTATAATTCATGTTAAAGGTATTCTCATAAAACCCCTCTTTCAGACAGCCCCAAAAATTGTCCCTGTCACCGAAGTTGACCGGGCCGTCCATGGCTTCCATACCTTTGGATTTCAACCACTCTTTGCCGGCATCGAAAAGGATATTGGCTGCCGACTGGTCGTCAATACAATCGAAAAAACCAATCCCTCCGGTGGGTTGGCTATGCTTTCGCGAGGTCCGTTTATCATAAAAAGCAGCCATCCGTCCTACCGTTTTACCGGTAGCATCTTTCAACAGCCAGCGAATGGCTTCTCCGTTTCTAAAGAGCTTATTCCTTTTGGGGTCAAACACCTTGTTCACTTCGTCATCAAGCGGCCTGATCCAGTTTTTATCCTTTTGATACAACCTTGCCGGAAAATCCAAAAACTCCTGCTTCTCCTTCCTGCCGGCAACCTCTTGCAAAGAATAACGATTTCCCATATCCTTCCCTCTAATTTTTCAAATGATTTTTTCAAATATGCACAATTTATTGTTTGAAACGACAGTAAAATTGTATTTTCTAAAAGTTTTCTTTTGCCCTTACAATGATTTTGTGATGGTAGCATCTCGTTAACGAAAAATTCCAATCCCCATCAAAACGATGGTGTTGAAGGACATGGCTTATGTGCCACAACGACATCTCTGAAATCGCGGCTCAATTCTGTAAAATCCAAAGATCGGGATATTTCTTTTTTAACTTTTGCCGCTCCTTTTTGACTTGATCGAAATCGGCAGACCGCATGATATAAACACGGATATACTTATGGCTTTTCAGGATACCGGCATATCGAAACCCTTTGGCCTTCAGCTGGTTTAATGCTCTGCCGGCCGAACGCATCCCCGGAAAACTTCCGTAAATAAGAAAATAGCCGTGAAGAGATGCATGTTTTTGTGCTATGGAATTTACGGAACGGCATATTTTAGGTTTTCCGGCCCGGTCGGGACGTTGACCGTACCAGACGGAAACGTAATGACTGTTCACCGCCACCCCCATACAAGCCCACGATTTCTTTTCCCATACCCCGCGGGTCAGGATCATGTCCATGGCTTCGGGACTCACCTTCCACATGGCAAGGATACTGTCGATGTTCAGCTTATCCTGCGCATAAGCCGCCATTTCATATCCCCGGTAAGGGTAAGTTGTCAACTCTTTGGGCTTTTTCCACATACAGTCGTGGTTTACCACATAGCGGTTGTAACAGCACGGTGTCCAACGTCCTTTGTCGGACCAACTGGATAAATTACAGATGCTGGTATCAGGATGGTTTTGCAGTAAGTCGGTAACGTGAAGCCGTGCCACATACGAAAGCGAAACAGAAAGCGGTAGGGCTTTTTTCCCATGTTCCGCACGGAGGCGGTTGATGCTGTCGGCCAGTTGCTTTTCCAAAGGATGCATACAATACGA
>CAYYRE010000025.1:0-24530 GCA_964473895.1 uncultured Lentimicrobiaceae bacterium
CCTCCATTGACCGTTTCCACCGGCAGATTTTGCAAGGCACGGCTGTGGTTATGCACCAGCACCCGTACGGCATGGTTCTCTTTCAGCAAAAGCCTGACAAGAGAAGCCCCCACGTGACCATTGGCACCGGTTACAGCAACTTTCATGGATGAATTTTCGGCGAAAGGTAGAAAAAATTCCTGTTAACTTTCTTTTTTATAACCCTTTTCCACTGTGGAGCGGATCAGGATCAAAAACCATGACAAAGGAAGTACTTTTCTCAAAAAAAGCAACATCTTTCCCTGCACGCTGGACGGGTAACGCATTTTCCGGCTGTGACTTGTGGCTGCTTTCCAGATGGTTTTAGCCACGACTTCCGGGCCGGGAGCCTTTTCTCCGAATTTGTCCGTGTTGGCCAACGTCGTCTTTTCGTACGCATCATAACCGGAGAGGCCTTCCTTTTGAAAGACATCTTTGGAGCGGGTGTAAAAGTCGGTTTTTATGGCGGCCGGTTCCACCAGTTTCACCTTTATATTGAAAGGCCGTAACTCAAATTGCAGTGATTCGGAGAAACCTTCCACTGCCCATTTGGTGGCATGATAAACGCTGTAAACGGGGAAGGTTATCCGGCCGCCCACAGACGAAATGTTAATGATGCGTCCTGCTTTCCGTTTCCTGAAATGGGGCAGAAAAGCACGGGTTACGTTCAGCAGCCCGAATACATTGGTATCAAACTGCTTTTGAATTTGGGCGGGTTCGGCTTTTTCAAAAATCCCCACGGCGCCGTAGCCGGCATTATTGACCAGCACATCCACGTCTCCAAATGCTTCCAAAGCGCCATGAAGTGCTTCGGCAATCGTTTCGGGTTGGGTAACATCCAGTTTGAAAAGCCTGACATTTTTCAGATTTTGTAATGAGGTCTCTTTTTCCGGGGAACGCATGGTGGCAGCCACCTGCCATCCTTTCCGTGCAAAAAGTTCGACAGTTGCCCGTCCGATACCGGAAGAGGCGCCGGTGATGAAGATTGTTTTTTTCATCTGTTTGTTATTTTGTATTCGTTCGATATTCCAATTTTTAAGTTTTGTCATGATTTTCGGCTTCGCCATCGAAAATCCCGCCAAAACAGATATTACTTTTTTTTTCATTACCCCGGGTTAAAACCCGGGGTTAAAATATTTCACCCCTTCGGGGTTCGCAATTCATCATTTCCCTATGTATCTGCCTGCCGCAGGCAGGTTAACTTGCCGGCATGATGGTTCCATTTCGGTCATTTTAAAAGTTATGTATTATTTACGTAGAAGCAACAGTGCTTCCGGCACGCTCTTTACCGGAAGTTTGCAGGTTTTGTTTTCGCACACGTAAATCAGTGTTTTTCCCGGTACAAAACGGTCTTTCAAAAGGGGCATTTCACTTTTTGCGGTACTGCCGGCTACCCATGCCGGGGTGTAGTTTTGTTCAAAGACACGGCTTAATTTCAATGCCTCCGGTCCGGAAAAAACCACTTCTTGCGTTGGATAGAGATAACTATTTAACAATAGTGCCCAGTTGGAATAGTAAGGTAGATTTTGCAATAGGGCAGGATAAACTTTCTCCATCATGTTTCGTGCCATCTCCGGATAGCTATCGTTATCAAAATAAACACCGGCCTGCGCGAGAACCAAGGCCATGGCTGAATTAGAGGAAGGAATCACATTGTCGGTAATTTCTATTTTGGATGAGATGACCGGTTCTTTTTCTTCCGAAGCATAACGGAACATACCAAGTGCTTTGTCGTAAAAATGCTTTTGGGCATAGTCGATGATTTTTCCGGCGTCATGCAACCACTGTTCATCAAAAGTAGCACGGTAAAGGTCGAAGAAAGCCTGTGCCGTAAAAGCGTAATCATCGAGAAAAGCGGGAACCATTTCTTTTTTACTTCGCCGCGAACGCCAAAGTTTCCCATCCGTTTCCATGCGTTCTCTCCTCATAAACTGTGCTGTTTTTTCAGCCATTTTCAAAAACAGGGAATCACCAAAAGCACCGTAAGCCGAAAGCAACCCACTGATGGCAAGCGCATTCCACGAAGTAAGTATTTTGGTGTCGGTTTGTGGACGGGGTCTGTAACTCCGCGCTTCAAAAAGTATTTGCCGGGCCTTTTGGAGCTTCTTTTCAGTTGCTTGAGGGGTTAGTTGAAAAACCGCTGCCACTTCGCTGACTTCTTTTTGTACGAAAAGGATATTTTTCCCGTTTTCCCAGTTTCCGGATGCCGTGATAGAATAGTACGCATTAAAAAGGGGTGCCTCTTCCCCTAACCACCGGTCGGTTTCTTTTTTTGTCCACACGTAAAAATTTCCTTCGCCTCCATCGCTGTCGGCATCCAAAGAAGCATAAAAACCACCTTGGGGCGACAGCAATTCCCTCTGAAGAAAATCAACGGTCTGATCAACGACCTGTTTGTACAATGGTCTGTGTGTAAGTTGGTAAGCTTCGGAATAGAGCTGTAACAACTGGGCATTATCATAAAGCATCTTCTCAAAATGGGGGACTTTCCACTGGCTGTCGGTAGCATAGCGGGCAAAGCCGCCACCGAGCTGATCATAGATGCCGCCACGGGCCATTTTGTTGAGGCTCAACGTTACATATTGCAGCAATGATTTATTACCGGTGTGGTAATATTCGTTGAGCAGAAACCGGTAAGTGGAAGGCATGGGAAATTTCGGTGCACCCGTGTTTCCGCCCCATTTCATGTCAAAATGAGGTTGCCATCGTGCCAGCGCTTTCTTCACATCGTCCTTTTTAAAGTTTTGGTCTTCAGAGGATACATGCAACAGGTTGTTTTGCCGGATACCTTGGGTAATTTGCGCTGCCTGCTGCACAAGTTTTTGAGGCTCACTGCGGTACATGGCACTCAGTTGGGTAAGCACCGAAAGCCACTGTCTGCGGTTAAAATAGGTGCCACCCCACACCGGCCGGCCATCAGGCAGGGCAAAACAGTTCAACGGCCATCCTCCCCGTCCGGTGAGCAGTTGAACGGCATCCATGTACTGATGATCCACATCGGGCCGTTGTTCGCGGTCCACTTTGATACACACGAAATGGTCGTTCATAAGCTTTGCTACTTCCTCATTTTCAAAACTCTCCTTTTCCATCACATGGCACCAGTGGCAAGCGGCGTATCCAATGCTTACCAAAATGAGTTTATTTTCTTTTTTTGCCTTTTCAAAAGCCTCTTTTCCCCACGGATACCAGTTGACAGGATTGTGTGCATGTTGCAAAAGGTAAGGGCTTGTTTCGTGGATCAAGGCATTAGTATGTATATATTGCTGTGCTTTCATAGACTTTTGTTGTGAATTACAGAAAAAAAACAGGATCAATAAAAACGGATAAAACAATCTACGCATGGTATTCTTCCGGTTGACAATCGTAAAATTTCAAAGATACGATTTTATTTAGATTCTATCTAAATAATTTAATTAACTTTGTGCGGCGCAAACAAGACCGTGAAAAAGAAAAAAATAAATTCATAAGGTGATGGATCAACCTGTTATTGTACAAAAGCATTCGTTAAAAATGGAAATGGAACCGGGCACCTATTTTTGGTGTTCCTGCGGACGCAGTAAAAATCAGCCGTTTTGTGATGGCTCTCACCGGGGAACCTCTTTTCGTCCGGTAAAAGTAACCATCGATAAGCCGCAGCGGGTAAAATGGTGCATGTGCCGCCACAGTAAGGAAGGTCCGTTTTGTGACAATTCGCACCGCCAACTCTAATTGTTACCTCAATCCCTCTTCCAATTACGGACTTTTTTATCCGTTATTGTAACTTTTTCCCAAAATGAAACCTTTCCCATAATGGGAAAACTCGATATGTATCAATTTCATGCGTCCACAAATGCCTATTCATCTTTTATTTACAACTTAGGGCACGACTTTTGATAAAGGTAAAATCAGGAAACGCAAGGCAAAATGGTTGAAAAAGAGAGAGGAAGATTCCCATTTTGAGAATTTTCCAATTTTTGGAAACTTTTTATCGGCCAGGAAGTATAATACAATGAAAACTAAGAGAAAGCATACCTGAAATGAAGCATCCGTTGAAAATTTTTGTGGTGGAGGATGACCCGTTTTACGGCGAATTGTTAAAGCGGCATTTGTTACTGAACCCTGACAATGAAGTATATCTTTTCAAAACGGGAAAGGAGTGTTTGGACCACTTATACCAAAAACCGGATGTCATTTCATTGGATTACGGATTACCCGATATGCCGGGTGACAAAGTCTTGAAAAAAATCAAAGAAGCTTGTCCCGAGCTGCCGGTCATCATTGTTTCGGGACAGGAAGACATAAAAACGGCCGTGGAACTGTTGAAAGCCGGCGCATACGACTATTTCGTCAAAGAACAAGACACCAAGGACCGGTTGTGGAATGCCATCAACAACATCCGGAAACACAGAGACCTGCGTGAAGAACTGGATGTATTGAAAGATGAAATAGGACAGAAATATGCTTTCCGCAATATTATCAAAGGGAGCAGCCCCAGGCTCAAAAAAGTATTTGCACTGATGGAAAAGGCCATTCAGTCCAACATTACCGTTTCCATATCGGGGGAAACGGGAACGGGGAAGGAGTTGGTCGCCAAAGCCATTCATTACAATTCGGCAAGAGCCAAAAAGCCTTTTATTGCCATTAATGTTTCGGCCATTCCCAATGAGCTCATCGAAAGCGAACTCTTCGGTTACGAAAAAGGTGCTTTTACCGGCGCCAATACACGCAAGATCGGAAAATTCGAACTGGCCAACGGCGGTACACTCTTTTTAGATGAAGTAGCCGAAATGGACGCCAATATGCAAACCAAACTGTTACGTGTAATACAGGAAAAGGAGCTGACCCGTATCGGTGGCCATCAAATTATAAAAACCGATGTCAGGCTGATTGTGGCCACCCACCGCAACCTTGCCGAGGAAGTAAAAAAGGGGAATTTCAGACAAGATCTGTACTATCGCCTGCTGGGGCTTCCCATTGAGCTACCCCCCTTGAGGCAAAGAGGATTTGACATTATTTTGCTCGCCAAACACTTTGTGAATAAATACTGTAAAGAAAACGGACTGGAACAAAAAATCTTTACCAAAGCAGCCCGTGATAAACTGATGAGTTACAGCTATCCCGGAAACGTACGGGAGTTGGCTGCCATTGTGGAGTTGGCTGCCGTTATGTCAGATGGTCCGTTCATCGACGCCAAAGACATCAATTTCAATTCGGCCGGTGTCCCGACGGATATCTTATCGGAAGAAACCACCCTTGCCGGCTATAACAAACGAATCATACGCTATTTCCTTGAAAAGTACGATGGCAATGTGGTCGTCACGGCCGAAAAACTGGGCATAGGAAAATCAACCCTTTACCGTATGCTCAAAAACAAAGATGTGTAGCTCACGCCCTCTTTTTTCCTCCGGCTTTCTTTTGCCGTAATTTTAAACCACCCACTGACGGGATGGTCTTTCCGGAGCTTATTTTTCCCGGTTGCTTTGGGCAGAAGTATTATCTTTGCACAAATTTTTTAAACCGAAAACTCATGCAGCAATTGAGCGAACAGGAAATTGTCCGGCGAAAAGCATTGGACGAATTAAAAAAACTGGGAATCAACCCTTACCCACAAGCCGAATATCCGGTAACAGCCCGGGCCAAAGAGGTTCTGGAAAGATTCCCAAAAGACAACACCCTATTCCAAAATGTCAGCATGGCCGGCAGAATCATGAGTCGTCGCATCATGGGAGCTGCTTCGTTTGCCGAGATCATGGACCCCACCGGACGCATCCAGCTTTATCTGAAGCGGGATGAGCTGTGCCCCGGAGAGGACAAAACCCTGTACAATACGGTCTTCAAAAAACTGCTGGATATCGGTGATTTTATCGGTGTAAAGGGGTTTGTCTTTATTACCAAAATGGGAGAAATTACCCTGCACGTTACCGAAATGACCGTTTTGGCCAAATCGTTGCGCCCGCTGCCCATTGTGAAAGAAAAAGACGGAAAGGTTTATGATGCTTTCACCGATCCCGACCAGCGGTATCGCCAGCGTTATGTAGATTTGGTAGTAAACGATCATGTTCGTGATATTTTTGTTAAGCGGGCCCGCATCATTCGCTCCATGCGTGAATTTTTGAATAACAAGGGCTATCTCGAAGTGGAAACACCCATATTACAACCCATTCCCGGCGGCGCGGCCGCACGGCCTTTTATTACCCACCACAATGCTTTGGATATCCCGCTCTATCTGCGCATTGCCAATGAACTATACCTTAAACGGCTGATTGTCGGAGGGTACGAAGGGGTGTTTGAGTTTGCCAAAGATTTCCGTAACGAAGGGATGGACCGTTTCCATAATCCCGAATTTACACAAATGGAAATGTATGTGGCTTACAAAGATTACCTCTGGATGATGAAAACCACCGAATCGATGGTGGAAAAAATTGTTACCGACCTCCACGGCACCACAAAAGTAAAGGTTGGCCATCATACCATCGATTTTAAAGCACCTTTTAAAAGGATCAGCATCCTGGATGCCATCAAAGAAAATACCGGCATCGATGTTGGTGGAATGGACGAGAAACAACTTCGTCAAACCTGTGAAAAACTGGGGATCGAAACGGACCCCTCCATGGGAAAAGGAAAATTAATTGATGAAATATTTGGTGAAAAGTGCGAAGCCCAGTACATTCAACCCACTTTCATTACCGACTATCCGGTAGAAATGTCCCCTTTATGCAAACGCCATCGTGACAATCCCGAGTTGACCGAACGCTTTGAGCTTATGGTTAACGGGAAAGAACTGGCCAATGCCTATACCGAGCTGAACGATCCCATTGACCAGCGGCTGCGATTCGAAGAACAGGTTCGCCTGGCCGAGAAAGGAGACGATGAAGCCATGTATATTGACTACGACTTTTTGCGGGCACTGGAATACGGCATGCCTCCCACTTCGGGAATGGGCATCGGTATTGACCGCTTGGTGATGTTGCTCACCAACCAGCCTTCCATTCAGGAAGTACTGTTTTTCCCCCAGATGCGTCCTGAAAAACCGGCAAAAGTCTACAGACCGGAGGACTTCACTGCTGTCGGGGTAAACACTCAATGGGCAGAACACATCATGAAAGCGGGATTCAGTAAACCGCACGACCTGGCAGGCATGAAACCCACAGCCATTCAGCAAAAACTCAACGGATACCGGAAGAAAAACAAATTAAACATCCCTGCCGTTCAGCTGGACGAAATTGAACGCTGGCTGGAAAAACTGGGAGAATAATTTGCTACGCCTCCTTGGCTTGGGGTTATCCATTCCGGGAAAATGCCGGATGACCGGCCTTTTTATAACGGAAAGAATAATCCTTTTCCCTCTGCGTTTATTATGTAAGCCCTTTTTTTATAAACAAACGATGCAGTATGCATACTGACATGAGAAATATTTTTGTCTTCTTTTTTGCTTTTGTGTTGCTGACAAAAACATCAGAAGCACAAGTACAAGGCAAAGGAAAACGACCGGAAAACAGCGGACCTGCTTTTGAGCTCACGGCAACCACAGGTCCTGTTGTTTTTATGGGTGACATAAAATATTTTCGTTATGTTCCACAGGCTGAGGAGTGGCGCTTTGCTGCAGGCATATCGGCAGGATACCGTTTTTCAGCCCTATGGGGAGTAAGAGGCAACCTTTTAACGGGCCGGATGGCCGGCAAACAAAAAAAGGGAAACCATCGAATGGAAAACCGTTTTCACGAAATAAACCTGAGCGGGATTCTTTACTTTGACAATCTATTCGGTGAAAAACGATTCGACCGTTTATTCCAGCCTTATCTTATGGCAGGCACCGGACTTCTTTTTTATCAAACCGATTTGTTTACGGTCCAGCCGGATCAAAAACAGGAAAGCAGTGGAAAGAAAACAGAAGGATTACTGCTTTTGGGTTTAGGAATAGATTTTCACATCAACCGGCAATGGTCTGTTGCCATCGAATCGGCAAACCGCGGCGTCAATACCGACTACCTGGATTTAAAGAAATCAGGATATCCGTATGACGTTTACAATATTACATTGATAGCCATCCGGTACCGGTTCGGGTTTTCTGTCAGCAACACGTATTACCCTGTTCGGGTAATCAAACGAAAAACAAACCGCGGATTTTAAATCAGCCAAATAAAATAACAATTCATTGTTAATATCTTCTCCTGCAGAGGTGGTTTTTAACCATTTATTCTTTTATTTTTAACTTCGGTATTTGATGTACATTTATTCACGTAAAAACACAAATTATGAAAAACGTATCGCTACCCTTTTTTATATCCGTTGTTCTGCTTTTCTTAATAGTACCTTCCTCCGTCACCGCACAAAAAGTCGTTTCCAAAGCTGCCTTTTCACCGTACTGGGAAGCCGGCCTTAATGGTGGAACCAGCATCTTTTTTGGCGATGTGAAGCAAAATACATTTTTTCCCGTATCCACCAACAACAACGAGTGGCGGCTTGGGGCCAGTGTAATGTTCGGAAGACAATTCAGTTATGTTTTCGGATTGCGCGGCCAGGCCCTGTATGCCCAGATCGCCGGCACCAAACGTTCGGCCGATTACTTTTTTGAAGGCGACTATATTGAATTCAATGCCAATACAACCATCGACTTAAACAATCTTTTGGGCCGAAAACGTACCGACCGTTTTGCTTCGGCTTATCTACTTTTCGGGTTGGGGCTTACCAATTACAATTCGACTGTTTATACCCTGTCCACCGGAACGGCAAAACGAAAAATAGGATTCGGCAACGGTTCCGGCCTTGGCGGGCGTACCCTCGAAGGTATTTTGACAGCCGGTGCAGGGGTCAATTTTCGTGTGAACAACCATTTTATCATCAATGTTGAGACGGCCAACCGCATAATGAATTCGGACAACATGGATGGTTGGATTAAAAATTTTAAATATGATGTGTATAATTACACATCCCTCGGTGTTACCTACCGTTTCGGGAAAAAAGCAAAAAAAACGGCTCCACCGCCTGCCGTAACCCATCAGCACATTGAGGAAGTGCCGCCGGTAAAGCCGCAACCCAAACCGGAGAAAAAACCTTGTATTGTCGAAGCAAAACCGGTTATGCCGCCGCCTACACCCCAAACAACAAAGAAAGCCGTCCCCACGCCGGCAACCCAACAACCCGCTCAACCGGCACAACCTGTGGTGGCACAAAAAACATCCCCCGCCCCGCCACCGAAACCGGTTATCGAATACCGCGTACAAATCCGCGCCAAATACGGCCACCCCATACCTCTCAACTGGCTCAGCAAAAAGTACGGCATCCCTGCCAACCAAATCCGTGAAGACAAGCATAACGGCTATTACATTTATACCGTAGGCTCATACGATACTTACGGGCAGGCCCGCACCCGGCGCGATGCCTTACGTAAATATTCCGGGGTAAACGATGCTTTTGTGGTTGCATTTAAAAACGGTTACCGTTTGGATAAATTACCATAAATTTGCAGGAAAAACCAGATCACCATGTGGAAAAGCGAATGGGATTATAACCCGGAAACCGATAAGTTGCCCCGGAATGTGACCATTATCATAGTCATTGCCTCCATCATGGCAGCCGTTTACCTCTCTTTTATTTTGGTGTAACCCCTGTTTTGTATCCCGTAAGCAAGGACCAGCCATGGGGGTAACCGGTGAAAAAACAACCGGATCAATGAAAAAGGCCCTTTACAAATTTTCCTAAAAATTGCAAACCGGGCAATATTTCGCTTCGCAACAAGTTTTACCCCGACGGAAAGGATGTTTTAGTTACTTTTGTCGTTTGTAAAACAAATTTACCGGTATCATGAATACATTTTTTATTCAACAGGCGGGCTGGATAGGAACCCCGGAAATCGTTCTCATCGTTTTGGCCATTGTCCTTCTTTTTGGCGGCAGGAAAATACCCGAACTCATGCGCGGTATTGGAAAAGGAATCAAGGAATTTAAGGAAGGAATTAACGAAAACGGTAATCCCAAAGAAAAAAACACCAACGATACCGAAAAAGAAAAACAGTAGTTTTATCCGGTATCATTGGGTTCTTATCAGCAGTTTGTTCTACGGCGGCGGGCATTTCCCCGAAAAACGGAATACGAGGATAGTGCTTCTTATGGTGAAGGAAAAGAGAAATAGCAGTATGAAAAGGATGATTATCACGACCATCGTGATCCTGATGATGTTTGGGCAAGCAGAGGCTTTCGGCCAGATTTTTAAATTCAGAAAACACCGGCACGCCCCTCCGGATACGGCCATACGTTTTACCTATTCGCCGGATACCATCCATCTGATAACCGACAGCCTGATCAATGAAGACAGCCTGGAAAAAGACTTGCCTTCGTTTCAGGACAGTCTGTTCCTGCCGCCATCCCTCAGCATGCTTAACCGCATCAACGACAGCATCCGCAAAACCAGGAAATTTCACGGCCATATCCTTATCAGCGATTCGCCATTGGTCAGTGCGCTCGACAGCCTGACTTACGTAAAATTTTACCGTAAAGGATTCCTCATGATGGATACCGCCCTCATGAAACAATCGAAATTCAAACCGGGCGTCATTCCCGAATATCCCGACTCTGTTTATGCCAAACGCATTGCCGCTCTGAACGCCGAAACGCCCATTGAGCTGGTTTACAATAAACAGGTAAGAGCCTTTATTCATTTATATGCCGACAAAAGACGTACACTCACCGAAAAGGTGCTGGGGCTTTCCGAATTATATTTTCCTATGATTGAGCAGGTTCTCGACCGGTTCAACCTGCCGCTCGAACTGAAATATCTTGCCGTGGTCGAATCGGCACTGAACCCGGCGGCAGGCTCCAACAAAGGAGCCAAAGGACTTTGGCAGTTTATGTACGGCACAGGAAAAGTTTACGGACTAAAGGTTACTTCGCTGGTCGATGACCGTTACGATCCTTACAAAGCCACCATCGCTGCCTGCGAACATTTGAAAGATTTGTATGACATTTACGGAAACTGGTCGTTAGTTCTGGCGGCTTACAACTCAGGAGCCGGAAATGTGAACCGTGCCATCCGGAGGGCAGGCGGAACAAAAAATTACTGGGCCATTTGGCCTTTCCTGCCGAGGGAAACACGGGGTTATGTCCCTGCTTTCATTGCCGTAAATTATATCATGCATTACGCTTCCCAGCACAACCTTTACCCCATGAAACCGGGTATCTTTTTCTATGATATCGATACGGTAACCGTGCATAATGCCCTTTCGTTTGACCAGCTACACGAAATGCTGGGCATTCCGCTGGACGAACTGAAATTTTTAAACCCACAGTTCAAACTGGGCATTATTCCGGCGGTTAATGGCAAAACATACTCCTTACGGCTCCCCCGGCAGTTTGCCGATGATTTTCTGAACAACGAAAAAGCGCTGTATGCTTTCAAAACAAAAAAAGGACTGGAACATGACAAAATGCTGGCAGAAATCAAAAAAGCCGGAAACCGGAATGTCGTTATTGTACGATACGGCGACAACTTAGGCAGTATTGCAAGGCGCAACCACGTATATGTTAGTCAGCTTATGCGCTGGAATGGTTTACGCAGCAGCCGGATTTATCCCGGACAAAAGCTTATTGTATACGGCGCCGGAAGCCGTCGTTATTACCAAAAAGCCGCTACCCCATTGGCCCGGTCGGGAAAAAAGGCCGTTCATGTCGTACGTCCGGGCGAAAACCTGGGCCTTATCGCCAAAAAATACCGCTGTACCATCACCGACCTGAAAGAATGGAACAACCTGAGAAGTTCGCGGATTTACCCCGGACAAAAGTTGTATGTGTACAAACCGGTCGAAAAGTCCCGTAACACGGTGAAATCGGGGAAATATGTTTACCACATTGTAAAACCGGGTGATACGCTTTGGGATATTGCCAAAGAGTATGATGGAGTTACTGTGGAACAGATCAAACGGTTGAATCATATCCGGAATTCACACCGGTTGCGCCCCGGACAAAAGATAAAGATTGCTACCGTAAGTTGACACCGGATAGGCTTTTTGCTTTTTCTAACGTTCATTAAAATACAGACAGCGCTTTTGCGTTATTATAGTTGTAACCAATATTTATAGCCATGATAAAATTTGGTAAATCTTTATGGATCATTGCTTCTCTGACCGTTCTTTCCCTGCTGGTTTCCTGCTCCGGACAACAAAACAACAATAGCGGAAAGCCTTCTTCCATTGGCAATACCGCTGAAATTCTTGTGGTTTTGCAAAATGACCAACAATGGAACAACATTATAGGACAAACCTTAAAAAAATATTTTTCTGCCGACATGTACGGCATGCCGCAAAAGGAACAACTCTTCAGATTATTACATATCAACAAAAACAATTTCTCGGAGCTTTTTCAAAAAGAGCGGAATATTTTTGTGGTCCAAATCGACCCCAAATTAAAGGAGCCTAAAATCACCGTTGTCAAAAACAAATGGGCTGCACCCCAGCTTATTTTTACGCTATCGGCTCCGTCCGTTGAGTCTTTTGTAAAAACATTCAAGACAAAGGAAAGTTACTTCATTGAAAAATATATGGATTTTGAACGTAAGCGGATTTTGGATGTCTTCCGGACTTCGCTGAACGATAAAGTCATCAAAACCATTTATAAAAACTTCTCCTTTACGCTGGATGTCCCTGCCGGATTTTATACAGCAAAAGCCTCTCCCAATTTTATGTGGATCCGGCACGAAGCCAACCGATACAGCCAGGGCATTATGATTATTTCTGTCCCGTACAAAGACACTACCCAGTTTTCGCGCGATAAAATCCTTACAAAAATCCAGGAATTCCAGTTGCACAACATTCCCGGGCCCACCACCGGCTCTTTTATGACCCTCGACAGAAAATTTGTCCTGCCAAAAGCCAAACGAATTACCGATTTTCCCACTGGTTTTGCGGTGGAGATCCGCGGCCTTTGGCGGGTAGAACACGATTTTATGGGAGGCCCTTTTGTCAGCTACACTTTCCTGAACAAAAAAACCCACCGTTTGGTGACCCTGTTCGGATATGTTTATTACCCCAACCACCAAAAACGCGACCTGCTGTTACAGGTGGAAGCCATTCTGCGTTCTGTAAAATTTACGATTAAAACGTCAAAATAACCGGAACCGGCATAATCAGAAGCTTCTCAATACAGCAATAACTAATATTCTGTATATCAACGATATTTCCGTTTTTAAACGGTTACAAACGAATGTTAAACGGAAGTAAACGGTTATTAACCGAATAATTTTTTTGTTCATATATACTTTTGCCTTGTCGTTCTTCGATATTTTGAACAGCCGGCCGAAAGCAAAAACAGTTTTCGGAAAAACCGGAAAACCTATTACTTAATTATTCACACTTAAATTTTACTACTATGGGAACTTTAAGAAATTCAGTTACACTGATCGGACGCCTGGGCAACGACCCGGAAATGAAAACTTACGGAGACAACCAGCGCGTAGCCCGCTTCTCCATTGCCACCAACGATTATTACCGCGATGCCGAAGGCAACCAGGTGGAAGACACCCAATGGCATACGGTGGTCGCATTTGGCAAAACAGCTGAAATTGCCGAAAAGATTTTGCAAAAAGGACGGGAAGCGGCCATCCGCGGCAAGCTGACCAGCCGTTCGTGGGAAGACAAAGAGGGCAACAAACGCTTTATTACCGAGGTGATTGCCAACGAAATCCTTGTTTTTGGAAACGGAAAAGGCAAATAAATCGAATCCAAAACACGGGTAAAGGTAACAGCCTTAGGCTGTTACCTTTTTTTTATTTTGAAACGGCGTACGGTTTTGCAGAAACAAAACGTTCAAAACCATTTCACCACTTCTTTCATGGGCTTTCTGACTTTGTTTCCTTTTTTCCTAAAACCTTCCGGCGGGTAACCCAGCGGGGTTATGCAATAAACCACCTCATGCTCGCCCAAGCCAAGTACGCTGCGCAACCGTTCCGGGTCAAATGCAATGATCCAACAGGCAGCCACTCCTTCGTTTTCGGCGGCAAGCACCATATGATCCATGGCTATGGCCAAATCGGTTTCAATGGAATTGTAACCATCGGAAGGACGCACCCACGACCGGGTCTTATCCCCTGTCACAGCCAGAACATACGGCACTTGCTGAAACCATTCACGCGGATAGCAAGCTTTCACTTCCCGGAGTTTCTCTTCCGAGGAAATAAGCACGAAAGTCCAGGGTTGCCGGTTGGCTGCCGAAGGAGCCAGGCGTCCTGCTTCCAGAATCCGTAAAAGCACTTCACGGGGCACTTTTCTTGAAGGATCATAGTGGCGTATGGTCTCCCGGTTTCTTAATAATTCATAAAATTCCATGGCATACAGTGTTTATCCGCAAAGGTACCGAAAGTTGGGATACCATATAAACGGATACGCGCATTTCCTTGTAAATAGCCGGATACAGAAGAATGACCCTGTGGATATAACTTCCAAATTTGCCTGCATCCTTATTTTTTTACCCAGTATAAATTAAACCCAATTCAATATGTTGGTGAACAATTTGCGGGGGACTTCCCTACTTTTGCCACTGTTTATAAAATAACAGTTTCATTTAGAAAAAGGCAAGGTTATGCATGCTTTGGTTTTCATAAAACAGGTTCCTGATGCTTCGCAAGTAAGGGTAAACTACGAAACGGGAACACTCATCCGGGAAGGTGTCCCGGCCATATTAAACCCGTTTGAAGCGCATGCCGTGGAAGAAGCGGTCCGGTTAAGAGAAAAATACGGCGGAAAAGTTACCGTACTTACCATGGGACCACCCCAAGCTACCGAGGCATTAAAAGAGTGTTTATCACGTGGTGCCGACAAGGCTTATCTTTTGTCCGACAGGGTTTTTGCAGGTTCGGATACGTTGGCTACTTCCTATGCACTTTACGAAGGCGCAAAAAAAATCATTGAATTGGAAGGACCGGTGGACCTTTTCTTTGCAGGCAAACAAGCCATCGATGGTGATACGGCCCAAACAGGCCCCGGTATTGCCACACGGTTTGACATCCCATTGGTCACTTACCTGATCAAAATGGAGGCAGTGGATTTTGAAAAAAAACAGGTTACAGCCACACGACTCACAGAGTTTGGACAAGAAACTTTACAGGTGCCATTACCTGCTTTTTTCACCGTGGAAGAAAGCCTTAACGAGCTATCACATGCCCCGCTGCCTTGGCTCATCAAAGCGGCACAAGCCAAAATAGAACGTCTTTCGGGAGAAAATGTCCCACTTGACCCAAACCAGTGCGGGCTGAAACATTCACCCACAAAAGTGAAAAAAGCCTTCACCCCCGAGAAAAAAGAACGCGGCGAAACACTAAGCGGTTCACCGGAAGATCAAATTCGGAAAACAACGGAAATATTAATGCCTTTTTTGAAAAAATAGATTTGATATGGCTGCTATTAAAAACATACCCGAAGAAGAAAAAAAACGTCTGGCGCAGTACAAAGACATATGGGTATTTGTGGAACAAACCGGAGGCGTTGCCCATCCGGTTTCTTTTGAGCTGTTGACCAAAGCAAGGGAACTGGCCGCCAAATTACACTGCAAGGTGGGAGCTGTTGCCATTGGCCCATCGGTTGCACATCTTTCCGAAGATGTTTTCCGGTATGGTGCAGACAAGTTTTATATCGTCGAAAACGAAATCTTTAAAAATTACCGTACGGAACCGTATCGCGACACCCTTTCGGAACTGGTACGAAAATACAAACCGGAAATTTTGCTGATTGGTGCCACCACACAAGGGCGCGACCTTTCGGGAACGGTGGCAACAGAGCTGAAAACAGGCTTGACAGCCGATACAACACAACAGGAAATTGATCCTGAAACAGGCATGTTGCTTATGACCCGCCCCACTTTCGGTGGAAGCCTAATGGCCACCATTGTTTGTCCCACTGCTCGCCCGCAGATGTCCACCGTACGCCCCGGTGTTTTCAAAGCCATGCCGTCGGAGCATCCCCGTCAAGGGGAAATCATTCGCGAAGAGACAACCCTAACCGAAGATCAGGTGGTAAAAAAGATTTTGAAAAAGGTAGTTTCTTCCGAAGGTAATGTAAACCTCGGCTTTTATGATGTCATCGTTTCGGGAGGAAAAGGAATGGGTAACAAAGAAAACTTTGGCATGTTGCAGGAGTTGGCCGAATTGTTGGGCGGAACCTGGGCCGGATCCAGAAAAGCCGTCGAATTGGGTTTTGTACCCCAAACACGGCAGGTGGGGCAGACCGGACAAACAGTGCATCCCAAACTTTATATTGCCTGTGGTATTTCAGGGGCCATACAGCATGTGGTGGGAATGCAATCATCCGAAACCATTATTTCCGTCAATACCGATCCGGAGGCCCCTATTTTCGATGTTTCCACCTATTGTATTGTGCAAGATGCCCTGCAGTTTATTCCCCGGCTGATTGCAGAATTAAAAAAACAAAACCTAAAAGCCGTAAAAAATGAGCACTAAATTAAAATATGATGTCATAGTGGTAGGCGCCGGACCTGCCGGCCTGTCGGCAGCCATTGTGCTGGCCAAAGCCGGAGTCCGGGTCATAGTCATCGAACGCGGACGCTTCCCCGGATCAAAAAATGTCATGGGAGGTGTATTTTACAGCGATTGCATGAAAGATATTGTGGATGAATTTCCCGGTAACGCCCCCGTAGAAAGACACATCATCGACCAAAGAATATGGATTCTTGACGAGGAATCATCGGTAGGCTTCAACCATAAAAACGAAGCTTTTAACCAAAAACCGTATAACTGCCATACGGTATTCCGCGCAAAATTCGATCGTTGGATGGCAACAGAAGCGGAAAAAGCAGGCGCCCTGATCATCAACAATACTGTGGTAAAAGAGCCCCTAATGGAAAACGGAAAGGTCATCGGCGTACGCACCGACCGGCCACAAGGGGATGTATATGCCGACTGCGTCATTGCTGCCGACGGGGTCAATGCATTGTTTGCCCAATCGTTGGGAATGCGAAAAAATATCCGCCCCGATGCGGTAGCTATTGCCGTCAAAGAGGTCATTGGCTTGGATGAAAAAATTATCAACGACCGCTTTAACGTGAAAAACAGCGATGAAGGCGTTACCATCGAAATGACCGGCAGTTTTTTCAAAGGCGAAGCCATGGCTTTTTTGTACACCAATAAAAAATCGGTTTCCCTCGGCGTAGGCATGGTGCTTAAAGATGTGATTGAAAACAAAATCAACCCCAACGACCTCATTGAACAGCTTAAGAAACATCCTTCGATAGCCCCGTTAATTGCCGGCGGTGAAACCAAAGAATTCATGGCACACCTTATTCCCGAGGGAGGTTACAAAGCCATGCCCAAACTGGCCGGTAACGGTGTCATGATTGCCGGCGATGCCGCCATGATGGTGGATGCCATCCACCGCGAAGGGTCAAATCTTGCCGTAACCTCCGGAAAACTGGCAGCCCAAACTTATTTGGAACTCAAACAAAGGGGCAGTGATTTCTCCGAAAACGACTTGTCGTTGTATATCAAAAAACTGCAGGAAAGTTTTGTTTTAAAAGACTTGAAAAAATACAAAGGCGTTCCGGAGCTGTTGCAAACCAATAAAAACCTGTTGCTCCAGTACCCCAGGTTGTTGAATAAAGCGGCTTTTGAAATGCTGAATGTGGATGGCGTTCCCAAAAAGGAAAAAGAAAAAATGATATGGAAAACCGTAAAAAAAGAGATCGGTATCGGTCATTTGGTCAAAGACCTTTTTAAACTTTGGAGGAATATGGTATGAGGTTAGAAGATAAATTATATTTAAACGGCTATAAAACCGACGAAACGGGGGGCTCGCACCTGGTTATAAAAGACCCCGAAATTTGCAGAAACTGTGCACTGAAACAGTGCTTGTACGTTTGTGCCTGTTCGGTTTACGAACAAAACGAAAACACAGGGAAAATCGAAATTAACTACGAAGCCTGCGTGGAATGCGGCACCTGCCGGATTGCATGCGACAACATCGACTGGCGCTACCCGCGGGGAGGATTTGGCATTGCCTATAAATTCGGTTAATAAAAAAAGCATTCCGGCAGGAAAACTGCCGGAATACTTTAGCCTTATTTTAAAATCTCAGCGGCAATCCAATCACCCACTTCAGAAGTAGAACGGGGATTTTCTTTCGTAATATCTTCGGTAACAAAGTTTTCCTCCATCGATTTTTCCACGGCCCGGCGAATGGCCGTCGCTTCATCGCTCAACCGGAAAGCATATTCCAGCATCATGGCCACCGAAAGAATGGTACCCAACGGATTGGCAATATTTTTGCCTTTGGCTTGCGGATAAGAACCATGGATGGGTTCGAAAACCGATGTGAGTTTTCCGATGGATGCCGATGGTAACAAACCAAGTGAACCGGTGATCACACTGGCTTCATCCGTCAGGATATCGCCAAACATGTTTTCGGTTACCATCACATCAAATTTGCCCGGCCACTGGATGATTTGCATGGCGGCATTGTCCACGAACATAAAATCCACGGTCAGCTCGGGATAACCGGCCACCACTTCCGCGGCTACTTCCCGCCACAGCCGGGAAGTGGCCAAAACGTTGGCTTTGTCCACCACCGTCAGCTTTTTGTTGCGCTGCATGGCATAATCACAGGCCAAACGGACAATGCGTTCGATTTCATAACGATGGTACACGGAAGAATCGTAGGCCGTATTTCCATCTTCGGAGCGTCCTTGCGGTTTTCCGAAGTAAATTCCTCCGGTAAGTTCGCGGATCACTACAAAATCGACATTTTCCACCAGATCGCGGCGCAGGGGTGACTTGCCGAGCAAAGAACGGAAAGTGGTTACAGGCCGTACGTTGGCATAAAGACCCAATTTTTGGCGCATGGCAAGAAGTCCCTGTTCGGGTCGCACTTTGGCTTTGGGATCGTTATCGTATTTGGGATCGCCGATGGCTCCGAAAAGAACGGCATCCGAATTTTTACAAAGTTCAAAAGTTTCTTCCGGAAACGGATTCCCGGTGGCATCAATGGCTGCAGCCCCCACCAAGGCTTCGGTAAATTCCATTTCATGATGGAATTTTTCGGCTATGGCACGGCACACTTTTACACCTTCAGCTACAATTTCGGGGCCGATGCCATCGCCAGCCAGTACTGCTATTTTCATTTTCATTTTTTTCTATTTTAAAATTACACCTGTTCTGTGACAGGTTCCGTTTTTTGCTCGATAATGTTCAACATCTTCTCCGTGGCTTTAATGGCGGCCACGGTTTGGTCACCATCCAGCCCTTTGGTGGTGATGGTTTGTCCGTTAAATTCCCATTTGATAATGGTTTCCACCAAGGCATCGGTTTTGCCACCGGGGGGAATGGTTACACGGTAGTCTTTTAACACCGGTTTTTGTTTTCCGGTTTTATCATAAATTTTCCAAAGGGCTTTCATAAAAGCATCGTACTGCCCATCGCCCGTGGAACTTTCTTCAAAAATATCCTCACCTATTTGAATACGAATGTGGGCCATGGGGCGCATCCCTCCCGACAGGGTCAGCGAATAGTCTTTTACAAAAACTTTTTTGTCCGGCAAGTTGTTATCCAGCACATCGGCAATGATGTAAGGCAGGTCATCGGCTGTAACACTTTCTTTTTTGTCTCCCAGCTCAATGATCCGCCGGGTCACACGTTTCAGGGCATCCCCGTCAAGGTGATACCCAAGCTGTTCCAGGTTTTTCTTAATGCTGGCTTTGCCCGATAATTTCCCAAGGGCATATTTACGTGTCCGGCCGAAACGTTCGGGAAGCAAGTCGTTGTAATAGAGGTTGTCTTTGCTGTCGCCATCGGCGTGTATGCCCGAAGTCTGGGTAAAAACATTCTCGCCCACAATGGGTTTATTCACCGGCACACGGATGCCCGAAAACCGCTCCACCAACATACTGGCTTTGTTGATGTTTTTTTCGACAACACCGGTTTTTATTTTCAAATGGTCGTGCAAAATCCCGATCACACTGGACAAAGGGGCGTTGCCTGCCCGTTCACCCAGACCGTTCACCGTGGTATGAATCCCTTTTGCCCCCGCTTTCACAGCCGCCAGCACATTGGCCACCGAAAGGTCGTAGTCGTTATGGGCATGAAAATCAAAATGAAGTCCGGGATAACGGTCCGTTATTTTTTTAAACAACGTAAAGGTCTGGTCGGGATTGAGAATACCAAGGGTATCGGGCAACATAAACCGCCGGATATTTTCGTTTTGAAGGGCATCCAACATAAAGAAAACATAATCGGGCGAAAGCAACATCCCGTTGGACCAGTCCTCAAGGTATAAGTTAACCGTTACCCCGGCCTTTTCGGCCAAGGCAACTTCTTTTTTTATGTCCGCCACATGCTGTTGGGGTGTTTTACGCAACTGTTTTTCCAGATGGCGCAGCGAACCTTTGCTGAGCAAGTTCAAAGTTTTAAGTCCGGCTTGTGTGATCCACTGCAGCGATTGGCCGTTGTCGATAAACCCCAGCACTTCGATGGCATCCAGTTTTCCGGCCGCAACGGCCCAACGGGCAATTTTCCCGGCGGCTTTCAGCTCTCCTTCGGAAACCCGTGCCGAAGCAATCTCCACCCTGTCAACGCCCAACTCCGTCAGCAGGAATTTGGTAAGTTGTAGTTTCTCGCCGGGCGAAAACGAAATACCCTGGGTTTGTTCGCCATCGCGCAGGGTGGTATCCATAATTTCAAGAGGCAGCATCATTTTCCCTTCCTTTTTTCAAAAGCAAGAATCTTTTCTTTTTCGTTCAGTAAGAAGTCAATATCATCATATCCGTTGAGGAAACAAAGTTTTTTATACGGATTGATATCAAAGGACTCCGTTTCGCCTGTTGCCGGCAAGGAAACCTGTTGTTTTTCCAGATTTATTTCCAATTCGGCAGCAGGATCTTTTTCCACTTCCCGAAATATTTTTTCAAGGAACAGTTCCGAAACCTGCACCGGCAGCAAGCCATTGTTCATGGCATTGTTTTTAAAGATATCGGCAAAAAAGCTGGAAACCACCACACGGAAACCGTAATCGAAGATGGCCCAGGCAGCATGTTCACGGCTGGAACCGCTGCCGAAATTTTTGCCGGCCACCAAAATTTTTCCCGAATATCGGGGATTGTTCAGCACAAAATCTTGTACCGGCGTGCCATCCTTATCATAGCGCCAGTCGCGGAACAGGTTTTCTCCAAACCCTTCCCGGGAAGTGGCTTTCAGAAAACGTGCCGGAATAATCTGGTCGGTATCCACATTTTCAACGGGCAACGGAACACAAGTAGATCGCAGTATATTGAATTTTTCTATGGGCATAATGTTACATTCTAAGTATTTAACATTCCTTACATTAATTTGGCCGGATGGGTAATTTTTCCGGTAACGGCAGCCGCTGCAGCGGTGAGCGGACTGGCCAGCAACGTGCGGGCACCGGGCCCTTGTCTTCCTTCAAAATTCCGGTTGGAAGTCGAAACCGCATATTTCCCTGCCGGAATTTTATCTTCGTTCATGGCCAGACAAGCCGAGCAACCGGGCTGACGCAAAGCAAAACCGGCTGCTTCGAGAATCTCTACCAGGCCTTCTTCGTATGCCTGTTTTTCCACCTGTTTTGAACCGGGAACAATCCATGCGGTAACATTGTCCGCTTTTTTCTTTCCTTTGACCAGTGAGGCAAAAGCCCGCAAATCTTCAATACGTCCGTTGGTACAGCTACCGAGAAAAACATAATCCACCGGATGTCCCTCCAGTTTCATACCGGGGGCAAAGCCCATGTATTGCAATGCTTTTAAAAACGAGGGGTGTTCCGTCTCCGGAACATCTTCCAGCATCGGGATAGTACCATCGATGGCCATTCCCATCCCCGGATTAGTGCCGTAAGTGATCATGGGTTGAATGTCTTCAGCATTGAAATACAGCTCTTTGTCAAATACGGCATCCGCATCGGTTTGTAAGGTTTTCCATTTTTCCACAGCTTTCTCCCAATCTTTTCCTTTGGGGGCAAATTCGCGTCCTTTCACATAATCGAACGTTACCTCATCGGGGGCAATCAATCCGCCGCGGGCCCCCATTTCGATGCTCATATTGCAAATGGTCATCCGCGCCTCCATGCTCAGACTGCGAATGGCACTGCCGGCATATTCCACAAAATAACCGGTGGCACCGCTGGCTGATATCTGCGAAATAATATAAAGGATAATGTCTTTGGCCGTAACTCCCTTTTGAAGCGTTCCTTCCACATTTATCCGCATTTTCCGTGGTTTGGGCTGCAGTACACACTGGCTGGCAAAAACCATTTCCACTTCGCTGGTTCCGATACCGAAGGCTATAGCACCGAAAGCACCGTGGGTAGAGGTATGACTGTCGCCACAAACGATGGTCATACCCGGCTGGGTAAATCCGAGTTCGGCACCTATCACATGGACAATGCCGTTGTACGGATGTCCCAACCCGTATAGTTCCACCCCGAAATCTTTACAGTTTTTTTCCAATGTTTCCACCTGAATACGCGAAAGCGACTCACGGATCGGCAGTTCCTGATGTTGGGTGGGGATGTTATGGTCGGCCGTAGCCAGCGTTCTTTCCGGCCTGAAAAGCGGAATGCCTCTTTTTCGCAAACCGGTAAAGGCTTGCGGACTGGTTACCTCATGAATATAATGACGGTCGATGTACAACACATCCGGACCATCCGGAATGGTATCCACCACATGGTCATCCCATATTTTATCAAAGATTGTTTTTGGTTCCACAAACAAATGTTTTTTGAATTAAAGAATTTTTGAAATGGCATCCACAAAGGCTTCCACTGCCCCCGTAATGATATCGGTACTGGCCGAAAAGCCGTAATAAAGTTTTCCTCGATTTTCGATTTGTACATGCACTTTGCCCAGGTCATCGCTTCCACGGGTAATGGCTTGAATTAAAAATTCTTCGAGATGTACCTTTCGTTTAATAATCTGTTTTACAGCTGTAAAAGAAGCATCAATGGGCCCGTTGCCGGAAGCTGTGGCAGAATGGATTTCGTCATTGATTTTCAACCGTACCGTAGCCATAGGTACCACCGATTTTCCGGAAACCACTTGCAACAGTTCCAGTTTAACCGCCCGGTCTTTGTTGGAAGCTTTTCCTATCAGCGCACGCAGATCATCGTCTTTGATGTCTTTTTTCTTATCGGCAAGTGACAGAAAACGTTCGTAAATTCGATCAATCTCTTTGCGGGCAAAACTGTATCCGAGGTTTTTCAACCGGTGTTTCAGGGCGGCACGGCCACTGCGGGCTGTCAGTTCGATGCTCGATTCTTTAATCCCCACATCTTTGGGGTTAATGATTTCGTAATTTTCGCGGTTTTTCAACACCCCATCCTGGTGAATACCCGATGAATGCGCAAAGGCATTGCGCCCCACAATGGCTTTGTTAGGCTGCACCGGCATGTTCATCAGCGACGACACCAAACGACTGGTTTTGTAGATTTGTTTGGTGTCGATATCGGTGTAAAGCGGCAGATCTTTGTGGCTTTTCAGAATCATGACCACTTCTTCGAGGGAAGTGTTTCCGGCCCTTTCGCCGATACCGTTAATGGTTACTTCCACCTGACGTGCCCCGTTAAGTACCCCTTCGATAGTATTAGCGGTGGCCATCCCCAGGTCGTTGTGACAATGGGTAGAAATCACGGCCTTATGGACGTTGGAAACATGTTCCATAAGGTAGCGAATTTTTTCACCGAATTCGTGTGGCAGACAATAACCCGTGGTATCGGGGATATTGACCACAGTAGCGCCGGCAGCAATAACCGCTTCCACCACTTTGGCCAGATATTCGTTGTCGCTGCGGCCTGCATCTTCAGCATAAAACTCCACATCCTCCACAAACTTTTTGGCATATTTCACAGCAGCCACGGCCCTTTCAAGAATTTTGTCCGGGGTAGAGTTCAGTTTGTATTTAATGTGGTAGGGCGAAGTACCGATACCGGTATGGATTCTTTTCCGTTTGGCATATTGCAAGGCTTCGGCAGCCACTTCGATGTCTTTTTCAATGGCACGGGTCAACCCGCAGATCACGGGATGATTCACCGCTTTGGAAATCTCAACCACCGAATGGAAATCACCGGGACTGGAAATGGGAAAGCCCGCCTCGATGACATCCACCCCGAGCAATTCGAGGGCTTTGGCTACTTCGATTTTTTCCACGGTGTTCAACTGACATCCGGGAACCTGTTCACCATCGCGCAAGGTGGTATCAAAAACAATAATTTTATCACTCATAATTTTGTCATTTGGTTATTCACGAACAAAAGTTATTACAAAAAAAAACTTCCCGTTTTTGGCGGGAAGTTTGTATTGTTTTTAAGCAACAGTTACAAAAATCCCATTCAACATCTCAAAATAATAAGAGCTGTTAGAATGAGGTTCCTTATGTCGCTGCGAAAGTCCATAATCATGGGGACAAATGTAGAAGTTTTTTTAAACTGACAAATTTTTATGCCCTTTTTTTTGAAAAATTATTTTTATCCGGTAAAAATAAGACGTTCTCATTAAAGTTGTTTAAAGTTTACAAAACATAAATTTGCTAAGAACTTGATC